>JBAXIL010000037.1:0-18261 GCA_037138355.1 bacterium | reverse complement strand
TTTTATTCACTCAAATATATAATTAAATACCTTTATTAAAAGGAAAAAAGTCTGTTTGTGGCTTTTTTCAATAGGTTAGATATATTTGTATGTCTAAACTTGTATATTTAAACAAAAGTGAGAGGTTGCTATGCAAAAAAATGTTATCAAAGTTGGTTTAATTGGTTTTGGAACTATCGGCAGAGGTGTGGCTAAATTATTTTTGAACTCTGCTTCAACAATTAACAAAAAATCAGGTATAAAAGTGGAACTAAAGAAAATTTGCGATATGGATATTAAAACAGATAGAGGTATAAAATTACCAAAAGATATACTGACAAATAATGTAAATGACCTTTTAAATGATCCTGAAATAGATATTATTATAGAACTAATCGGCGGTTATAAACCTGCACTTGATTTTGTTTTAAAGGCTCTTAATTCTGGAAAACATGTAGTCACAGCGAATAAAGCACTTCTCTCTAAATATTGGGATGAGATAGCAGTTGCGGCTTCAGTAAATAAAGTTGAAGTTATGGCAGAGGCATCAGTAGGTGGTGGTATTCCTATACTTAGAAGCATGGATAAAGGATTGGCTGCAAATAAAATAGAAAAAATAATGGCTATACTGAACGGCACTTGTAATTATATTCTGACAAAAATGACCTTAGAAAAAATGTCATTTGATGTTGCTTTAAAAGAAGCGCAAGCAAAAGGCTTTGCTGAAGCGGATCCTACTCTGGATATAGAGGGCTTTGATACAATGCATAAAATAGTAATACTCTCTTCTATGGCTTTTGGAACCAGAGTTAAAGAGTCGGATGTATCCGTGGAAGGCATTAAAGGAATTGATTATACTGACATACAGTATGCTGATGAGTTCGGTTATGTTATGAAGCTCCTTGCTGTGGCAGAAAAAGATGATAATCAGGCTGACATAAGAGTACATCCTGTTTTGATAAATAAAAAACATTTATTGGCTTCAGTTAATTATGAGTTTAATGCTATATACCTTAAGGGTGATGCTGTTGGAGAAACACTTTTTTATGGAAGAGGAGCAGGCGAGATGCCGACGGCTTCTGCGGTATTATCGGATGTAATTTACATAGCGAGAAATATATCCCATGGTATGGTAAGAAAAGAAGATTTCAAACAGGAAAAAACTAAGCCAATTACAATTCAGAAGTCAGGAACCTCTGTTTCAAAATATTATCTTAGATTTAATGTTGTGGATAAACCAGGTGTTCTCGCAAATGTCACAGGGATACTTGGTAAAAACAATATTTCAATAGAATCAGTTATACAAAAAGTACAAGATACGCACTCTAAGGTTCCTGTGGTTATTATGACTTACGGTGCCAAAGAAGCGGACTTGAAAAAAGCCCTAAAAAAGATTGATGCTATGGAATATGTAAAGCAGAAGACGGTTGTGTATAGGGTGGTTGATTAAAGCGAGATGAAGGCAGTTTTAAGTTTGGAGTTATAAAAACAGAGTAAGAAGTTTGGAGTTTTAAGTTTGAAACATCTTAAAACTAAAAACTTCAAACTGCTCGTATCTGATTTTAAGTAGTTACTTCCTAATCTGAATTAAAGGAGTTTTTATGGAACAGTATAAAGGCCTCATAGAGAAATACAGAAAATATTTACCTGTCACAAAGAAAACTCCAGTTATTACTTTACATGAAGGCAATACTCCGTTAATAAGAATGAATAAGCTTGAAAAATTGATAGCCCCAAATGTGGAGATGTATGTAAAATACGAAGGCTTAAATCCAACAGGTTCATTTAAAGACCGCGGAATGACTATGGCTATATCTAAGGCCTGTGAAAAAGGTATGAAGGCAACTATTTGCGCTTCTACTGGCAACACTTCTGCTTCAGCCGCGGCATATTCAATGCGTGCGGGAATAAAAAGTTATGTCATCATACCTAATGGCTATATAGCACTTGGAAAACTTTCGCAGGCAATGATTCATGGTGCAAAAGTAATTGCTGTAGAAGGCAATTTTGATGTAGCACTTGAAATGGTAAAACAAATATGCGAAAAATATCCAATAGAACTTGTTAATTCACTTAATCCGTACAGGATTGAAGGACAGAAAACAGGAGCTTTTGAAATCATAGAGTTTTTAGGTGATGCTCCTGACTTTCACTTTATACCTGTAGGAAATGCAGGGAATATTACAGCATACTGGAAAGGTTATAATGAATTTAAAATAGCAAAAAAATCAAAAAAACTTCCAGTTATGATGGGTTTTCAGGCAGCAGGTTCTGCACCAATAGTTTTAAAGAAAAGAATTGAACATCCTGAAACTATTGCAACTGCGATAAGGATTGGAAATCCAGCAAGTTGGACACAGGCAGAAACGGCTCGTGATGATTCAGGTGGTGTGATTGATATGGTCACAGATGAAGAGATAGTTTCAGCATATAAACTACTGGCTATGAAAGAGGGTATATATTGCGAACCTGCTTCAGCGGCTTCTGTGGCTGGACTTATAAAATATGGAAATAAGAAATATTTTTCAAAAATAAAAAAGACAGTAAAAATAGTTTGTGTTTTGACTGGTCACGGCTTGAAAGATCCTGACACAGCAATAAAAAGCGTGGAGTTTAAACCTGTAATCGTAAAACCGGAATTAAAATCTATAATGAAAATAATAGAAAAATAGGGAGGCTTTTGCAAATGAAAAAAATTCTTTCTCTTGTTTTTGTTTTAGCTCTTTTAGCTATAAATAGCTATGCAGTAAGATCTGCTTTTGATGTCTATAACGAAGGTTATGACCTTTATTCAACAAATAATTATAAAGGTGCCCTTTCAAAGTTCAAACAGTGTATAAAAATGATGCCTGATTTTGTAAAACCTTACAATAAGGCAGGCCTTGCCTTAATTGCGCTTAAAGAAACAGACCATGCAATAGTTATGTATAAACAGGCAGTATATATAGATCCAAATTATGCAGAGGCCTGGTATAACTATGGAGTGGCTTATGAAATTAAGGATCCTAAAAATATACAAAAACATATAGAACTTTATCAAAAGGCAATTAGCTTAAAAAATGATGATCATATATTTGTTAGAGCTTCGCTGAATCTTGCTAAAATCAATAGACTTCAGAAAAACTATGACGATGCTATATTGCTATTGAGAAATGCTGTAAAGATAGAGCCTGAGTTTTGTGAATTGTATAATGAAAGCGGCCTTTGTTATTATGAAACAGACTTGCTTGACAAAGCACAAGATAATTTTTCAAAGGCACTTAGTTTAAAACGCGACTATAAAGAAGCCTCAACAAATCTTGCTTTAACTTATCAAAAACAAGGACATTTGGCAAAAGCGCTCATACAACTCGAAGATACTTTAAAAATAGATAAAGACTTTGATGGCGCACAGTATAGCTATGGTAATGCTCTAATCGCAAGTGGCTATTATGATCAAGCCATTGCACATTTAAAAACTGCGATTGCATTAAAACCAAAGTTTCCTGAGGCGTTTTATTCTTTAGGTAAAGCATATCTCCATAAGGATATGTTTGCTGAATCTCAAGAGGCATTTAAAAAGGCCTTGCAACTAAATCGTAATTACACTTTGGCAAGAGAAGCTTATGAAGCAGTGAAAAAAACCAGAAATGGATTTACCGACCATATAGTATTTAGAAAAATTTTAGCCGAAGGCGAAGAAGCTTCCTCTGAAGGAGAAGATGTTGCGCTCACAGCTAAGCAAATCGAAGAAAACAAACAAGTTGCGAAACAGCAGCTTGATGACCAAAAGAAAAGACAGCGCGAAAAAGACGAAAAGGTAAAAGAAGTAATAAAGGAAAAAAAGCAGAGAGATGCAGACATGGAAACCGTTGAAGATTTGCGTGTGCCTGATGATAAACCGAAGAAAATTGAAGGTGAAGATACTACGGATAGCGAAGGCAACACCACTGATGCGGAAGAGTTTTAAACAAAATATTGGAAGGAATATAATATGAAATACATTGTGCTTTTAGCGGATGGCATGGGTGATGTGCCAGTAGAAGAGCTTGGTGGCAAAACGCCTTTGGAAGTTGCAAATACTCCAAATATGGATGCTTTATTTGCAAAAAGTATGGCGGGTTTAGTACATCCGCTTGTTGATGGATTCCCACTTGGCTCGGATGTTGGTAATATGACTATGCTTGGTAATAATCCCCATGATCATTATACTGGTCGCGCTCCTATGGAAGCAGCCAACTTGGGAATAGTTTTAGGACCTAAAGATGTGGCTTTTAGGTGTAATCTTGTCTATGTTAAAGCAGGAAAAATGATTGATTATAGTTCTGGGCATATAACCACTGAAGAATCTAAAGTGTTAATAAAAATGCTTGATAAAAAATTTGGAAATGATGAGATAAAATTTTATCCAGGGAAAAGCTACAGACATATAATGGTAATCAAAGGTGGCGAAACTATCAAAGCCACTCCACCACATGATATAACAGGTCTTGAGATTGAACCGTATATGCCAAAAGGGGCAAAGGCGGATTTACTGAAACGCCTAATGACAGACTCGGCATATTTACTGGATGGACATGAAATAAATATGCAACGCAGAGCAGAAGGAAAAAATCCTGCAAATATGATATGGCTTTGGGGACAGGGAAAGAAGCTTGATCTGCCTCACATGAAAGATAAGTATAATTTAAAAGGCGCTGTGATTTCCGCAGTAGATTTAGTTAATGGCATTGGCGTCTCAATGGGTTTGGATATAATCAATGTCCCTGGTGTTACTGGATATATAGATACTAATTTTGCTGGAAAAGCTGAATACGCATTAAAAACTTTAAAGAAGAAAGATTTTGTATATCTTCATGTAGAAGCAACAGATGAAATGGGACACAATAAAGATATTAAAGGCAAGATATTGGCTATAGAAAAGTTTGATAGTGAAATAGTTTCAAGAATAATTGAGGGCATGAAGGAATTTGGAGATTATAGAATTATGATTACTTCAGATCATGCTACGCCAGTAAAAGCAGGAACTCACACAGATGATGCAGTACCATTCATGATTTATGATTCAGCAAAAGTGGAAGACATGTTATCTGTGAAATATTCAGAAAAAACAGCAGCAGAAAGAAAAATAGAATATAAAAATGGATGGGAATTGTTTGATTTTTTCATAAAAAAATAGTGATTTGAATTTATGGAGGTTTAGTGATATGGCTTTGATAGTTCAGAAATTTGGCGGAGCTTCACTTGCTACCCCAGAAAAAATGCTTTTTGTAGCAGACAGAATTATAAGAGAAAAGAAAAAAGGTAATCAAATGGTTGTAGTGGTATCTGCTCCAGGTGATACTACTGATAATCTTGTTGATTTCGCTGAAAAACTTGCAAAGATTCCAGATGAAAGAGAACTTGATATGTTAATGGCGACAGGTGAACAGCAGTCAATCGCTCTAATGTCCATGGCTTTGATAGAAAAAGGTTATAAAGCAAAATCATTTACTGGCGCACAACTTGGTATCATGACTGACACTAAACATACTAAGGCGCGTATTTTGGATATTAAAGGTACTGGCAAAATTAAAAAAGCTCTTAAAGAGGGATATATATGTATGGTCGCTGGCTTTCAGGGAATAACCAGTAAAGAAGAAGTAACTACACTTGGCAGGGGCGGCTCGGATTTGACAGCCGTAGCACTTGCTACTGCCATAAAAGCGGATGTGTGTGAGTTTTTAAAGGATGTGGATGGGGTTCTTACTGCCAATCCAGAAATAGTTCCTGACGCAAGGAAAATTGATTATCTATCTTATGATGAAATGCTTGAACTCTCAAGTAGTGGAGCGCAGGTACTTTATAATAGGTGTGTGGAGTTTGCTAAAAATTACAATGTGGTCTTACATGTTCGTGGAACCTTTACTGATAAACCAGGAACAATAATTAAAATGGAGGATGAGAAAATGGAAAAAACAGTCGTAAGCGGAATTACTTATAACAAAAAGGAAGCTAAGATAACAATCAAAGGTGTGCCTGACCAACCTGGAATTGCGTCTCTTGTTTTTAATAAAATAGCAGACGGAGATGTCAATGTAGATATGATTATACAGAATGTCTCAGATAATGGCAGTACCGACATATCATTTACTATATTTAGAAAAGATACTGCTAAAGCAGTTAAAGTTTTGGATGAAATTGTAAAAAAAGTGAAGGCCAAAGGTTATTCTATAGATGAAAAAATCGGAAAGGTTTCTGCAGTAGGTGTGGGTATGAGAACTCATACAGGAATCGCTTCCGCTATGTTTAAAGCACTTGCAGATAAAAAAATAAATATTTTAATGATATCTACCTCAGAGATAAAAATATCTGTTGTACTCAAAGAAGATCAGGTTGAAGATGCTGTGCGTGTTTTGCACTCGGCATTTAAACTCGGTAAGAAAGATGTAATCGCAGAAAAGTAGCTTAAAACCGGATATACCGGATTTGGAGGTAATATGGACAATACACTAAACCCACAGGAAAGTGAACCTAAGGTTCAGCCACAAGACATAGCAAGCGAACAGCTTCCAGCAAAGAAAAAAAGCGCTGAAGAGTTTTCTCTGCAATGGTATATGAAAATGCTTGCAATTATATATGTTTTGCTTGGGATACTCTATATTATTTTAAAACTAACTTTGAAGTAGGTCGAAATGAAAAATAAAATTAATATATATGATACGACTTTAAGAGATGGAGCACAGAGCCCTAAAATATCATTTTCGCTTGAAGATAAGCTTTTGCTCGCCAAAAAGTTGGATGATATGGGTGTGGCATACATAGAGGGTGGCTGGCCTGTTAATGGCATGAACTCTTTAGACCTTGATTTTTTTAAGAGAATCAAGAAAATGAAAATTAAGAATTCAAAAATAGCTGCTTTTGGATCAACTCGTAGGGCAAAGTCAAAAGTTAAGGAAGATTTAATCTTAAACTCACTTTTGGATGCAGGCACAGATGTAATTACTATTTTTGGTAAAACATGGACCTTGCATGCCATAAATGTTTTGAGAATAACACCTGAAGAAAATATTATTTTGATTAGTGAGTCAGTTGAGTATTTAAAGAATCATAAAAAAGAAGTTATCTTTGATGCTGAACATTTTTTTGATGGTTATAAAGATGATCCAGAGTATGCTTTAAAATGTATTAAAGCAGCGCAAGCAGCAGGTGCAGATTGTATTTGCTTGTGTGACACAAATGGCGGGACCCTTACTCCAGAAATGGATGAGATTACTAAAGTTGTTTTCTCTAAAATTAAAACTAAGCTTGGGATTCACACACACAATGATTCTGATTTAGCTGTGGCTAATGCCTTGATTGCTGTGAAAAACGGTTTCACTCAAGTGCAAGGAACTATGAACGGTTTCGGAGAGAGAACAGGAAATATGAATCTTGTATCAGTTATACCTGCACTTACTCTTAAAATGGGTTATGAAACCATACCATTAAAACAGATAAATAAAATAACAGAAAGTGCTCATTATTTCTACGAAGTGGCTAACTTAGCACCAGTGGATAGTCAACCATATGCTGGTAAAAGTGCTTTTACGCATAAAGCAGGAGTTCATGCTGATGCTATGATGAAGGATGAAAGAGCATATGAACACATGAATCCTGAGCTTGTTGGGAATGTAAGACAAATTCCTGTTACAAATCAGGCAGGAGTATCCAGTTTACTTTTTAAGTCGAAGCAGTGGGGAATCAAACTGGAAAAAGATGATCCGAGAACCAAAACTTTTCTTTCCAAAATTAAACAAATGGAACAAGACGGTTATGAATTTGAAGGCGCAGATGCTTCACTTAATTTATTTTTGAAAAAAAATCTTTCAGAATACAAACCATTTTTTGAACTTAAAGGTCTTCGCGTAATAGTGGAAGATAAAGCTGGAAAATTGTTTTCTGAAGCAACTATAAAAATCAAGGTAAAAGATAAGTTAGAACATACAGCAGCAGAAGGCGATGGTCCTGTAAATGCTCTTGATAATGCCCTAAGAAAAGCTATCATAAAGTTTTATCCAGCAATTAAGGATATGCATTTGGTGGATTATAAAGTCAGAGTAGTAGAAGGAACAGCTGGTACAAGTGCAAAGGTTAGAGTTTTGATAGAAAGTTCTGACAAGAAAGATGTATGGACGACAGTCGGTGTTTCTGAAAACATCATAGAAGCAAGTTGGCTCGCTCTTCTTGATTCGGTAGAATATAAGTTACTTAAGGACAGATAAGAACAGATAAAGGCAGTTTGGAGTTTGAAGTTATAAAATCAGAGTAATAAGTTTAGAGTTTTAAGTTTGGAGATAAAAGTACAGAGTTTGGAGTTTGAAGATATAAGTTTAGAGTTTCAAGTTTGAAGTTTTAGAGATTTTTCTACTTAAAACTCTAAACTCCAAACTGCTCTTATCTGCTTTAAAAGGAGTTTTTTAAATGAAAAGTGAAGTTTATTTTACGCGTTTTGGGGCACCAAGTGCTAATGATTCCATATTAAACAGATTGTCAAAAATGTTTGATCGTGCTGGAGCTGGAAGTATTATAAAACAAAACGAAACGGTGGCAGTAAAAGCGCATTTTGGTGAAGAAGGAAATGTTTCGTTTGTATCACCATTATATTATAGAACTATTGTGGATAGAATAAAGGCCTGCGGGGGAAATCCTTTTTTAACTGACACAAATACGCTTTATGTGGGTGAGAGAAATAATGCTGTAAAACATTTGAATGTAGCATTAAAACATGGTTTTTCATATGCATCAGTTGGAGCACCTTTAGTTATTGCAGATGGTTTGACTGGTATGGATGGAGTAGATGTTGCCATAAAAGGTACTCATGTTCAAAAAGCAAGAGTAGCCTCGGCAATTTATTGGGCAAACAGCATGATAGTAATGTCCCATTGTAAAGGCCATATGATGACTGCTATGGGCGGAGCTATTAAAAATATTGGAATGGGTTGCACACCAAGGTCAGGAAAACAAGACCAGCATTCAGGGAATGTTCCTGAATTTAAATCAACATTATGTACCGGTTGTGAAGAGTGTGTGGACTGGTGCAATTTTGATGCTTTAAAAATGGTAGGGGACAAGGTCGTAAATGATCCTGCGAAATGTGCTGGTTGTGGCGAATGCGTTCCTGCTTGTAGGTTTGATGCTATAGAGAGCAAGTGGGATACTGATCTCCAGGTAATGAATGAAAAAATGGCTGAATATGCTCTTGCAGTTATGGATAATAAAAAGAATAAAGCGTTTTTTATTAATTTTGTTTTGAATATTACTCCTGAGTGTGATTGTATGCCATCGTCTGATAATTACATAGTCCCTGACATAGGAATATTGGCTTCTTTTGATCCAGTGGCTATAGATACTGCCTCAGCAGAGTTGGTTAATGCTGCAAAAGTTATTAATTCAAATGTCGAAAACAGGGAAGCATATGATCTTAAGTATAGTGGCACAGATAAGTTCAAAATGATGCATCCTCAGCTTAACTGGAAAGTGCAGTTAGAGCATGCACAAAAGATTGGCCTCGGTAGTATGGAGTATGAACTGATAGAGATATAAAATTAGATAAATAAGTTTGGAGTTATAAAATCAGATTAATAAGTTTGAAGTTTAGAGTTTTAAAATCAGATTAATAAGTTTGAAGTTTAGAGTTTGGAGTTTTAAAGATTTTTCTACTTAAAACTAAAAACTTCAAACTGCTCTTATCTGATTTAACTGCTTTTATCTGATCTAAAAGGAGTTCTTATGAACAATAAAGGAATTGGCATTTTTGATTCAGGTCTTGGTGGGTTGACTGTCGTAAAGGAAATAATGAATCTACTACCAAATGAACAGATATTTTATCTTGGTGATACAGCCAGAATGCCTTATGGCACTAAAACGAAAGAAACAATTATAAGATTTTCTAAAGAAAATACTGCTTTCTTGTTGAAAAAAAATGTAAAAATAATTGTTGTTGCATGTAATACTGCTTCGGCTCTGGCTTTGAAAGAAATCAAAAAAACTTTTGATATAGACATAATAGGTGTTATAGAAGCAGGTGCCAGAGCAGCAGTGGAAATGACAAAAAATAAAAGAATCGGTATTATAGGAACAAAAGCCACTATCATGAGTGGTGCATATATAGCAGGAATCAAAAAATATGATTCTAAGTGCAATGTGTTTGGTCAATCAGCGCCTCTTTTAGTTCCTCTTGTAGAAGAAGGTTGGTTGACAAATAAAGAAACTGAAAGCATATTGCGTAATTATCTTGAAGGTTTTAAAATGAAAAAAATTGATACTTTAGTACTTGGCTGTACCCATTATCCTTTGTTAAAACCACTTATAAAAAAAATAATGCCACAGGTTACTATTATAGATTCTGCTATGGAAATGGCAAAAACAGTGCGTGCCATACTGGAAGCTCGTGATATGACAGCACAAAGAAATAATAGAAGTAAGTCAGAGTTTTTTGTGACCGATACACCAGATACTTTCAATAAAGTTGGTAAAATGTTTTTAAAGAAGAACATGGTAATGGCGAAGAGGGTGGTTCTTTAAAGGAAGACTCAATAATCTCAAAAGTCTCAGAAATCTCAGAAGTCGAAGAAGAAAAAGTCTCAGTAATCTCAGTGGTCTCAGTAGTCTCAGAAGTCGATGGCATTACCGTTGAGATCATTGAGACCACTGAGATCGTTGAGACTGTTTTGTTCATTGAGACCTCGGAGATTATTGAGATCATTGAGACTTTATTTCAGCATTTAAGGAGAAGGCATGTATGAACTTATGGTTAAAGACAGTTTCGCAGCGGCACATAATCTGCGTGATTATAAAGGTAAGTGTGAGAGAGTACACGGACATAATTACATAGTTGAGGCCTATTTTACTTCTTCTACACTTGGTCCTGATGGACTGGCTATTGATTTTACGATTTTAAAAAAACATTTAAAAATAATTACTGATAAATTAGATCATCGCAACCTGAATAAGGATATAACTTTTTTTAAGAAATATAATCCTTCTGCCGAAAATATAGCCAGATACATTTATGATTATTTAAAAACAAAAGTTAAAAAAGCTAAGATTAGTAAGGTTGCTATATATGAGTCCGAAAGCTCTATGGCTGCGTATTCTGAATAACTATGTCTGAGTCATATCAATTTGAAAGCTTTAAGGAGAAAAAATGCGTATAGACGGAAGAAAAAATGACGAGCTTAGAAAAGTAAAAATAACAAGGGACTTTATTAAATCAGCAGAAGGTTCTGTTTTGGTGGAATTTGGAGAGACAAAAGTAATATGTACTGCTTCTGTTACTAATGATATTCCACCATTTTTAAAAGGAACTGGTTCTGGCTGGGTTACTGCTGAGTATTCTATGTTGCCAAGATCCGCACAGACGAGAATACCGAGGGATGCCACAAAAGGTAAAGTAAACGGTAGGAGCCAAGAAATTCAAAGACTCATAGGTCGGTCTTTACGAAGTGTGATTGATATGAAAAAACTTGGTGAAAAATCAATAATAATAGATGCAGATGTCATGCAGGCAGATGGTGGCACGAGAACAGCAGCAATAACTGGATCTTTCATAGCATTATACGATGCCATAGCTTTAATGACGCTTAATAAAGATATAAAAGAAAATCCTATCAAGTCATTTTTAGCAGCCATTTCAACAGGAGTTAATTCTTCCGGAGAAGAGATTCTTGATTTAAATTATTCAGAAGATTCTTCTGCGCAGGTGGATATGAATATAGTAATGACAGAGGCAGGAGAGTTTGTGGAAGTTCAGTCCTCGGCGGAAAAGAAAACTTTTAATGAAGCAAAGCTTCTTAAGATGATTGAGCTTGGCAAAAAGGGAATCATGGAATTAATCGCTATACAAAAGAAAACGCTGGGTTTATAAATATGATAGAGATAGTTTTGGCATCAAACAATAAAAATAAGTTAAGCGAAATAAGTGATATTTTAAATAAACATAAAACACGAGTTCTTTCGCTTGAAGATATTGGTTATTTAAAGGAAATAAAGGAAACTGGTGAAACGCTTTCTGAAAATGCTTTGATTAAGGCAAGAGCAATTCGTGTTAAGGCAAAAGGAAAAATTGTAATTGCAGACGATACAGGTCTTGAAGTCGATTATTTAGCCAAGGCACCAGGTGTTTACTCCGCAAGATTTGCTGGCCCGAAATGTTCTTTCAAGGATAATAATAGTAAATTATTAAAACTGTTAAAAGGTGTAAAGAGCAAAGACCGTACGGCCACATTTAGGACAGTTGTAGCAGTTATATACGCAAATGGTGTTGAGGAAGTATATGAAGGTAAGGTTTATGGGAAAATAAGCATAAAGGAACAGGGGCTGTTTGGTTTTGGTTATGACCCTGTATTTTGTCCTGGAAACTCTAAAAAAACATACGCACAAATGACTTCAATTCAGAAAAACTCTATTTCACATAGAAAAAAAGCAGTCACAAATGCATTAAAAGGGATTCAGAAAAGATTAATGTTATAAAGTTCATTATAATATAATATAAAAAGCAATAAACAGCCATAAACTTGCATAATTATGAAACAGTATTTTGTTTTGGGTATTATTTGCTATTGACAAAGATAATCGTTTAATATAATATTAAAACACGTTTAAAAAGCTGTCAAAAAAGGTTGGAGGAATTATGATTAATTTAAAAAACCTATGTTTGCTATTATTATCCGCAATTATATTATCTTTTACGACAACAGTAACTATATATTCGCAATCAGCAGCAGAGTCAGTAACAACTACCAAAACTGATTTTGCAATTAATGCAAAGATAATTGGTGTTGCTGATCCAAATTACAAAGAATACACATATGTAGATATAGGAAAAGCGCATGGAATCAAGCAAGGAGATCGGTTTTTAGTTGATGGAAAGTATGGAAAAGTAATGGTTGAAGTTGTACAACCTTTTCAGAGAATGTCTGCTGTAAAGATTGTTGACAGCTGGCTACTTCAGGAAGGAAATAAAGGAGCCACTGTTGCAGAAACAATGTATTCTAAAGTAAGAGTAAGAAAGTTTCAGCAAAGACCAGTTCAATCCCCAAATAAAACTCCGATAAACAAAATACCAGCTTTAGCAATTATAAAAAAACCAATAATAAAATCGACTGTTCCAGCTGATTTAAGTGTACCTATTTTGCCAGGTGATTTAAACACAGGAGCAGAAGTCATGCCTGGTTTAGAAACATTGCCAGGAGAAGCTGAACCATCATTAAATCCACTAAATGAACCTGCATTACCACCAGCAGATATGAACGCAGAACCTGGATTACCGCCTGCAGATATGAACGCAGAACCTGGATTACCACCAGCAGATATGAACGCAGAACCTGGCTTACCGCCTGCAGATATGAATGCAGAACCTGGCTTACCACCAGCAGATATGAATGCAGAGCCTGGTTTACCGCCTGCAGACATGAATGCAGAGCCTGGTTTACCTCCTGCAGACATGAATACAGAACCTGGTTTACCTCCAGAAGATATGAACGCAGAACCTGGATTACCACCAGCAGATATGAATGCTGAACCTGGATTACCACCAGCAGATATGAACGCAGAACCTGGACTACCACCAGCAGATATGAATGCAGAACCTGGTTTACCTCCAGCAGATATGAACGCAGAACCTGGATTGCCATCTGATAGTACGGCATTACCTGGCGGAGATTTACCAGAACCTGATTTGAGTTCTCCTTCAGGAGAACCTGGTTTGCCTGGAGAAGATATGGGAATGTCTCCTGGGGATGCATTGCCACCATTACCATAAATAAGAATATATTAATAAAATAAAATTTTTAATAAGGGGTGTGCGAAATGAAGGTTTCAAAATTAATTATTACTTTGGCTCTTATTGTTTTTGTGTCATCGGGTATATTATTTGCCACTGCTTCAGATGATGCAAAACAGTATTTAGATTATGGCAATAAATTGCTTAAAGCAAAACAAATTGATAAAGCTATAAGCTATTTTAATCAGTCAATTAAATTAAGTCCGAGCAGCGAAAACTATTATTCACTTGGTGTTGCTCAGTATTATAAGGCAGATCAAGCAAGTGCCCTTAGAAGTTTTCAATACTCTCTTAAATTAAATCCTGCAAATGCTGCAGCAAAAGCTATGGTAGCAAAATTAAGTGGCGGTGCAGGTTCGGCTGCTGCAGGTCCTGCTCAACAGTATCTAATGACTGGACATAAATACTTAAAAGCAAAACAGTATGATATGGCAATAAAATATTATCAGGCATCAGCAAAAGTAGGTCCAACTTATCAGGCATATCAGTTTATGGGTACGGCTTTTTATTACAAAGGCGATTTTGAAAATGCAAAATTGGCTTACAATAAATCACTTCAGTTAAATCCAAACAATCCCGGCGTAAAGAATGTTCTTGCAAAGCTTAACAGCAGTACTGGTGGAGCTGCAGAACCGCGTATTAGTCAGCAACTTGGAGTTCATCCGATATTACTTGCAGGATTATTCGCAGCAGCAATCGCAGTTTTGTTTCTTTTCTAATAAGAAACTTAAAATATTAAAGGCGGGCATAAATTAAATTTTGTGCCTGCCTTTTTTTTAGTGTGAGTTAATTTTATGAGCAAGAGCGAAATAAAATTTTACTCACACTTATACCCGCTCAAGTCCCAGCTATGCTGGGACAAGCGGTATAGCAGTGAATATTATTTAGTGTGAGTTAATTTTATGAGCAAGAGCGAAATAAAATTTCACTCACACTTATACCCGATCAAGTCACGGAGCTACTGCGGAGTGACGAGAGGTATCACAGTGAATATTATTGGTTCTTTAATAATATTCACTTTAGCATTAAGTTTGTTGTACTAGATTTGTTTTAAGGTTTTAGTAGTTTTACCACTTTGAGGGGGTGGCATTAATGGAAAAGCACTACGGTATAGGTCATATAAAACGGCTCAAGGACCGCTTTAATAAGAACATGGCAGCAAAACCAGAAGTATTGGAACTAATGTTGTCTTATGCAATAAAAGGAAAAGATGTTAAACCACAATCCAAAGAAATATATTCCAAGGCAGGCAATAATTTTAAAAAGATATTTGAAGTCATAGCAAATCAAAAAATTGATGGTGTAGGGGAAGAAACTAAAACTTTCTTTAAGATTGTCAAAAGTTTCATTCAATTCCATTCTGAAGAAACCTTCGTAAATAAAAAATTTGCAGCTTCCAGCCAAGCAGATATAATAATATATTTTAAAAATATATGTGCAGATATGACAAGGGAAGCGGTTTATTGTATTTATTTAGATGCTAAAAATAAAATAAGCGGCAATTCTATGATATGTGAAGGAACTATTACTCAGTCACTGCTTTATCCAAGAGAATTAATCAGTGAGGCCATGAAGCGTGGAGCTTTGAGTATAGTAATTCTTCACAATCATCCAAGTGGCGATCCGACTCCATCTGAAAACGACAAAAAGATAACCAGAAAATTGCTTTTCGCAACGAAGGAAATGGATATAATACTTTTAGACCACATTATAATAGGCACGCAAGGGAAAGGGTATTTTAGCTTTTATGAAGATGGTCTAATGGAAAAATACAATGCAGCATATAAAAATGTTTTAGAAGCGGCTCAACTATAAAATGAAATGTTTAAAATCCACCATATCCAGTTTCTTCATCTGAAGCCGCAGTTGGTTTTGCGGTTGGTGCCGAAGTAGTGCTATCTGTTTGTTTTATTTCTCTTGTCTTTTCATCATCGTTGGAGTCATTAGCAGTTGTGTTATTAACAGGTTTGGAAACTTTTTTGTTGCCTGAACCTTCTTCTTCATTCCAGTCGTCTGCTGCGGCAGCAGAACTTTCCATATCTTCGTTCATGAAATTAGATGAACTTACATTGGTGTGATAGTTGCATGGCTTAGTCGGTTCTGTGCCGTCTATAAATGGTGTATCGATAGTGTTGGCATCAGTACAAGCGGCAGTGGCTAAAAGTCCTGACTTAGCGCATATTTTCTTAAATGTTATATTGTCTGGTACAGGAAACTCTTTTGTAGAAGGAATGGTCGATTTTAACATGAACTCCGCCCAAATAGGTGCAGCAATAGTTCCACCCACCATGTTCTTGCCCATAGATTGTTTGTTGTCAAATCCAATCCAAATACCTACAACTAAATCAGGGGTATAACCGATATACCAAGCATCGGTAAAGTCGTTTGTAGTGCCTGTTTTGCCTGCACAAGGGCCTGTAAAACCCATATTACGCACAGTTTTACCTGTTCCTTTATTGACTACATTTTCAAGCATACAAGTTACTATATAGGCAGTGGTGTCTGGAATAGCTTGTTCTATGCGAGGCGAATTAGCTTCCAAATCTTTGCCGTTTGAATCTTTTACATTTATCACAGACATAGGCGTTACTTTGCTGCCACCATTGGCAAGAGGGCAGAAGGCGGAAACCATTTCCATAAGTGAAATAGAGGAAGAACCTAAACCGAGAGTTAAATCAGAGGCTAAAGGCGAGGTTATACCCATGGCTCTTGCGTATTTTTTTACAGTGCCAGTACCTAACTTACTTAGCAATTTTACGGTCACGATATTTTTAGAGTAAGTTAAACCATTCAGAATTATCATTGGTCCGCTGAACTTGCCCGAAAAGTTTTCTGGTTTCCATTCAGTGCCATCATTATTTTTATACACTATAGGAGAATCCATAATTACATCCGAAGCTCTAAAACCGCTCGCAATGGCGGCGGTATATACTATTGGTTTAAACGACGAACCCGTCTGTCTTAGGGCTTGTACTGATCTGTTAAACTCTGATTTGGAATAATCTACGCCACCTATCATAACTAAAATCTTTCCAGTAGCTGGTTCCATAGCAATCATAGCCCCTTGAAGTGGGGCATCGAGTTTTCTTCCACGGTTGCTTTCTATATTTTGCTGTATTTTTTTTATATTTGAATTGAAGATTTCTTGGGCTGAATTTTGCATGGTGCCATTTAATGTGGAGTTAACTCTTAGGCCGCCTTTATATATTATGGAACTGCCATAAGTGGTTTCAAGCTGTTGTCTAACATATTCTACAAAATAAGGTGCGTTTTTGACTTCGAGTTTACTTAAGAGTATAGGTTGGGCTTTGGCATCATTTTTTTCTTGTTCTGTAATATAACCGCGTTCTGCCATTTTATCCAGTACGATATTTCTTTTTTCAAGTGCTATATCAGCGTGTTTGTATGGGTTAAACTGTGATGGAGCCTGCGGTAAAGCCGCTAACATAGCACATTCCGGAAGTGTAAGTTCATAAATATGTTTACCAAAATATGTACGCGAAGCTGTCTCTACTCCGTAAGCACTATTGCCAAAATATACTTGGTTGCAGTAAAGTTCAATAATTTCTTTTTTTGTATAATATTTTTCTATCTGTAATGCGAGAACAGCTTCTTTTATTTTTCTTGTAAATGTTTTTTCTCGGTTTAAAAATAGGTTTCTGGCAAGCTGTTGAGTTATGGTAGAAGCACCTTCAACTATTTTGCCATGTAAAGTGTTATTGATAAGGGCACGGAAGATAGCTTTTATGTCAAAACCGCCATGTTGGAAAAAATGCGGATCCTCTTTGGCAATAACGGCATTTTGCAAGTTGATTGGGATGTCTGTAAGTCTAACTATAGTGCGTTGTTCGTCATATAGTTGTGATACCATTGCCCCACTGTCGTCATAGACGGCGGTGGACATATTTGGTTTGTAGTTTTTTAAGTCGGCTACTTCAGGAATCTCCTGCATATATGCCAAGAAAACTCCTATGAGAAGACCTGCTCCTATGAATGAGCCAAGAATAACAGCGATTAAAGTAAACTGAACTCCAGGTATAAGTCCTAATTTTTTTGGGGAAGGTGGAATAGGTACTATAATTGGTTCTTCAACTGGCTCTATAGTCGGCTTTTCGACTTCTGGAACTATGTCTGCAGGTGGTTTGTCGGTAGGTACTATTTTCGGAATTGTACCATCAGGGTTGTTGGTATTTTTAATATCTTTATTGTCTTCGTTTTCCAAGTTTCACCTCATTTTATTAGGTACCCAAATACTGTTTCTTTTAATAAAAACATAATGTAATTTTATTGTATTTTTGCCATTTATTCAAGGGAAAAGTGTTTAAAAGCCCCATTGTTTATAATTGTAAAATCAAGATTATTATGTTAATATTTAAAAACTGTTATTTTGTTTAATTATTCATAAAAATGAATAGGAGAACCATAAATGGCGAGAGTTGTGCTCAAAAATGTAGGAAAAAAATACGGAAATGTAGTGGCTGTAAAAGATGCAAATATAG
>JBAXIL010000036.1:0-18294 GCA_037138355.1 bacterium | reverse complement strand
ATGAAAAACAGCACTGCTTATCAAGATTGGCAATAATAAGATAGCGTTGGTATTGTCTTATTTTACTATATTAAATAATGTATAAAGATAAACGGGGCGGGAGAAATCCCGCTCTTGCTTTTTGTTAGGTTTATTGTATTGTCCTATTAGACTCAAATCAATCCTGCGAGAATATACTGGCAGAGAAAAAGGATATTAATGAAAGAAAAAACTTGTCTTGCTTTATTTTCTGGAGGCCTTGATTCACTTCTTGCTATACATATAATGATGGATCAGGGAATAAAAGTTATTCCCATTAATTTTGATCACGGGTTTTTCTTTGGAGCGTATGAAATAAAAGACGGTGTGAAAAAGTATAAAGCTCCACTTCCACCAGAAATCAATCCTGTGGTAGTAGATATATCAAAAGATTTTTTTGAAATGATAAAAAATCCTAAACACGGTTATGGCTCAAATATGAATCCTTGTATAGATTGTAAAATAATGATGATGAGAAAAGCAAAAGAGTTAATGGCAGAATACGATGCAGGATTTGTGATAACTGGAGAAGTGATAGGACAAAGACCTATGACGCAGAATCCGAGAGCTATGATTAATATAGAAAAAGAATCTGGTCTGGCAGGGTATCTTTTAAGACCACTGTGTGCCAAATGTATTGAACCAACAGAACCAGAAAAATTAAATTGGGTTGACAGAGAAAAACTTATGGACATGAATGGTCGTGGTAGACGCAGGCAACTTTTTTTAGCAGATGATTATGGTTGGGAAGAATATGTAAAAGCACCGGCTGGAGGATGTATCTTGACAGATGTATGCTATTCAAAAAAACTTGAACGAATGCTTAAAAAGAAAAAAGAACAGCCATTGGACAGAGACGAACTTTATCTTATGACCATAGGAAGACAGTTTTTAAAAGACAATGTGTGGTTTATGGTAGGAAGAAATCACGATGAAAACATGGAACTTGTAAAATATAAAAATAGAGGAAGTATATTTGAATGCGTGGATTTTCCTGGACCAGCCGTGTTGGCTATAGGGAATATTAATAATGAAATGAAGAAGTATCTTAGTTCGGTGGCAGCAGGATATTCACATGCGAAAAATAATATGGATGCGGAAGTAACGATAGAAACGGAAAATAATGGAGTTAAGGAAAAAGTATTAATAAAGCCTCTGTTAATTAATAGTTTAGCTGAGTATAGATTAGATTTATAATAGTTAGCTATGTCTATTCTAATATACCTATAATAGCATAAAACAATGGGTATTTATTGGTAATTTCATAAAATGAAACAGTTGTTAAAACAAATAAAATGCCTTAAAAATATGGTATTTTGTTTAAGCTTCTGGTGAAAAGGCTGTTTTAGTTTGTTATTTCGTTCAAAAATACCTTGCTAAATGTTCCTGTATTTGATATGATTTAGCGTTTTTAAAATACACCATGCTTTCTGGATTTTGGGCTGGTCCCCTTTGGGGTTGCCTAAGAGATGAAAGAAGCAGAGGTAAAAACCAATTGGAGGTAGTAGAATTATGCCACAGATTTCAATGAAAGCACTGCTTGAATCAGGGGTTCATTTCGGACATCAGACAAAAAGATGGAATCCAAAAATGAAGCCTTACATTTTTGCCGCAAGAAACGGAATTTACATCATTGACCTTCAGAAAACCCTCAAACACACAAAGGATGCCGTACTATTTGTAAAAGACATCATTCGTAAAGGGCACTCAGTCATGTTCGTCGGAACAAAAAAACAGGCAAAGGATTCTATTAAAGAAGAAGCTATGCGTTGTGGTATGCCTTTTGTTTGTTCAAGATGGCTCGGTGGCACAATGACTAATTTTGAAACTATTCGTAAAAGAGTAGATAGATTAAAACAGCTCGAAGAAATGGACGCTACAGGTGGTTTCGCACGCTACCCGGTAAAAGAAAGAATGAATATGCAAAAAGAACTTAAAAAATTACAGGACAATCTCGGCGGCTTAAAAGATATGAACACTCTTCCTGGCGGAATTTTTGTAATAGATGTAAAGCGCGAAGAAAATGCTGTTAAAGAAGGAAATAAGCTTGGAATTCCAGTAATCGCAGTTGTAGATACAAACTGTGATCCTGAAAATATAGATTGTTTAATTCCTGGAAATGATGACGCTATCCGTGCTGTTCGTTTAATGTGTAAATATATTGCGGACACCATTATAGAAGAAAAAATGGCTATGGAAAAAGAAAAAGAAATGGTTGTAAAACAAGAAGCTGAAGCAGCGGCAATCGCAGCAGATGCAGCAGCAGCTTCTTCTTCAGAAGAAAAAGAAAAAATAGGAGCACAGCTTGTAAATGCGGCGGAATACGCAGAAGTATTTGTGGATGAAACCGAAGAAGAAGGAAAAGAAAGAATTAGAAAAACTAAGTTAAAAGACGCAGAATAACTTTAATCTAACTATATAATATCAAGGAGAAGTAACATGGCTGATATAAGCAAAGAATTGGTAAAAGATTTAAGAGAAAAATCAGGCGCTGGTATGGGCGATTGTTTAAAGGCACTTCAGGAAACTGGAGGAAATATGGAAAAGGCCATGGAAGTTCTAAGGCAGAGAGGAATTGCGTCAGCTGATAAAAGAGGCGCACGCACTGCTAAAGAAGGTCTTGTATATGCTTATATTCATGGCGGCGGAAAAGTAGGTACCATGGTGGAAATAAACTGTGAGACCGATTTTGTAGCCAGAACTAAAGAGTTTGAAGACCTTTGCAAAGAAGTTGCTATGCAGGTAGCTGCAATGGCACCGAGATATTTGAAAAGGGAAGAAGTACCAGCAGAGATAGTGGCAAAAGAAAAAGAAATTTATAAAATACAAATGGCTGATCAGAAAAAACCAGCAAATGTGGTAGAAAAAATTATAGAGGGAAAACTCGAAAAATTTTATAAGGACAATTGTCTTATGGAACAGTCATACATTAAGGATGATACAAAAACTATAGACATAGTAGTAAAAGAAGCCATAGGTAAAATCGGCGAAAATATTGTAGTAAAGAGATTTACGAGATTTGCTTTAGGCGAAAGCATATAAGCAAATAATAGATAAAGAAAGGCAATAAGCATAATACTCTAAAAAAAATAAAAACCCTGGGGGGTATGCAACTATGCCGAAGACAAAAACAAAGTACAAAAGAATCTTATTAAAGATTTCAGGCGAAGCATTAGCCGGTGATAAGAAATCAGGGATAGACTATGATACAGTTTACTCAATAGCAAAAGAAATAAAAGAAGTACGCGAAATGGGCGTCACGGTCGCTGTGGTAATAGGTGGCGGCAATATATTTAGGGGCGGCAGGGGTAAAAACTTCAAGATAGACCGTGTAGTCGGTGACTATATGGGAATGCTTGCTACCATCATTAATGCTATGGCTTTACAGGATACTTTAGAACAAATGGGTGTTGAAACAAGGGTATTATCAGCAATAGACATGCAGGAAATAGCAGAACCTTACATACGCCGCAGAGCTCAGCGGCACCTTCAGAAAAACCGCGTTGTTATATTTGGCGGAGGCACTGGAAATCCTTACTTCACCACTGATACAGCCGCGGCTTTACGCGCCATAGAAATAGGAGCGGAAGTAGTATTAAAAGCTACTAAAGTATCAGGAGTGTACACTGGGGATCCTGAAACCGATAAAACAGCAAAAAAATTCGATGAACTTACATATATGGATGTCCTTAATAAAAATCTTAAAATTATGGATTCAGCAGCCATATCTTTATGTATGGATAATAAAATACCGTTAATCATTTTCAATCTCAATGAAATAGGAAATATAAAAAAAGTGGTAATAGGAAAATCTATAGGGACAATAGTCCGCTAAGGAGAAAGTCATGGATCAATTTTTCGTCGAGCTTGAAGCAAAAATGAAAAAGTGTTTAGAGGCATATCAGAAGGAACTTATAGCAATCAGGACAGGCAGAGCAAATACTGGTGTGCTTGATACTGTTAAAGTTATTTATTATGGCAATCCCATGCCTATTAATCAGGTGGCATCTGTTTCTATAATAGAAGCAAAGACACTGGATATCAAGCCATGGGATAAGGGTTGCATACTTGATATAGAAAAAGCCATAATGGCGGCAAACTTAGGATTATCTATAGTCAATACTGGAGATTCATTAAAAGTTAAGTTCCCTGATTTAAACGAAGAAACAAGAAGAGATATGGTAAAAAAAGTTAAAAAAATGGCAGAAGAATCTAAAGTGGAACTTAGAAATATAAGACGCGATTTTAATGATAAGGCAAAAGAAAGAGAAAAGAATAAAGAAATATCCGAAGATGATTTGAAAAACGCAGAAGCCCGCGTGCAGAAAGCTACGGACAAACATATAGCAGAAATAGATGTTATAGTGAAAGATAAAGAAAAGGATTTACTTACTATATAAAAATATTGTAAAAGCTTGAAATACATTCTACCGGAGAGGTATGGATAAAAACTTGAAACTCCCCTCACACATCGCCATCATTATGGACGGTAACGGCAGGTGGGCAAAAAAAAGAAATATGCCGAGAATTTTTGGGCATAAGCAGGGCGCTAATTCGGTAAGATCTATTACTACGGCCTGCGCAGAAATAGGCATTAAGTATCTGACCTTGTATGCCTTTTCAACAGAAAACTGGAAAAGACCAAAGCAGGAAGTTGGTTTTCTTATGAAACTCCTGTCTGACTTCCTTGATAAAGAAATCAAAACACTGATGAAAAATAATGTTCGCCTTATGACTATAGGTGAAACTAAAAAATTAGACAAGGCAGTATATAAAAAACTTAATAATGTAAAAAAAATCACTTCAAAAAATACTGGACTGACCCTTGTGCTTGCTTTGAATTACGGTTCTAAAATGGAAATAGCAAGGGCAATGAAGTTAATTGCTGAAGATGTTAAAAAAGGTATAATCAAAATAAGTAATATAAATGAAAAACTTATCTCTGCAAAGCTCTTTACTGCTGATATACCTGACCCTGATTTATTAATACGCACGAGTGGGGAAATGCGTTTAAGCAACTTTTTACTTTGGCAGATAGCTTACTCGGAATTATATGTGACGGATGTGTTATGGCCAGATTTTGATAAGAAACATTTAATAAATGCGATAAAAGAATATAATAACCGCGACAGAAGATATGGAGGGATTAAAGCATTATGAAAACCAGAATAATCTTATCTCTTATATTAGTTCCGGCTTTTGCTTTCTTTATTTTCTTTCCTCCCTCAGCGCCTTTCATAGGACTTGTTCTATTATTGGGTATGCTATCAGTTAATGAAGTATATGGTATGATAGACAAAAAAAATATGCCTTCATATAAGTTAAGCGGTATCATCTTTACTTTTTTAATTTTACTTTTCTCCATAAAACCAAATTATATAGCAAACCCAGTGGCGTTTGTCTTGCTGGCTTTTGCAGTCTTCATCATATTCCTATTGACTAAGGTAATATTGTCAAAGGACATTAATAACTTTCCAAAAGTTTTAAATACACTTTTTCCCGTTATTTATATAGCAGTTCTTGGATCTTTTACCATTCAGTTAAGACTGATGGAAAACGGTTACTACCTTATTTTTTTATTATTCCTCTATACTCTCGTATATGATGGTGGAGCATATTTTGCTGGTTCGTTTTTTGGTAAACATAAGCTTATTCCTGAAATATCGCCAGGAAAATCTATCGAGGGTTGTGTGGGTGGTGTTATAATAAATATTATAACTGTGGTAATTATTAAATATACTTTTTTACCTGTTGATATATTTGGACATAACACTTTATTACACTTGATTATTATGGCAATAATTTTATCAATTACAGGACAGGCAGGCGATCTTGCGGCATCTGTGATAAAACGCTTTTGTGGAGTAAAAAATTCTTCAAATCTGCTTCCTGAAATGGGAGGAATATTAGATAAAATTGATTCAACTCTTTTTAATGCACCGGTATTATTTTTATACATCACATATATAGTAAAATTATTTTAAATAAATTGTAATTTAAAGTGATAATAAAAAAGTCAGTTTAATTCTGCGATTTTTTTTGTTTTATCATTCTTGTATTTTATTGGAGTGTAAATGTCTAAAAATATTTCCATAATAGGTTCTACAGGTTCTATAGGAAAATCAGCACTTAATTTATTTGATAATACACTTTCTGATTATAAAGTTTTGGCCTTATCAGCAAATGAAAATGTAGAAGAGCTTGCCAGACAGGTAAAAAAATATAAACCCAAGTATGCAGTAATTACTAAACCTGATAAAGCAAAAATCTTAAAGCGTGCTAATCCAAAAACAATTGTGTTAACAGGTATTGAAGGGATTACAAAGATTGCTTCACTCAAGGAAGCTGACCTTGTATTGCTGGCAGTGGTGGGAGCTATCGGATTAATTCCACTTATGGCTGCTGCAAGGGCAGGTAAAAAAATAGGTATGGCAAATAAAGAATCATTAGTCATGGCTGGTGATATAGTTTTAAATGAAGTAAAAAAATATGGCGCAGAGATAATTCCAGTAGATTCTGAACACAGTGCAATTTTTCAGTGTCTAAAAGGAAATGATATAAAAGATGTTAAACGGCTTATCATAACCGCATCAGGTGGACCGCTTAAAGATTTGACACCAGCTGAAATAAAAAATATAACACCTGAAAGAGCATTGAAACACCCAACATGGAAAATGGGTAAAAAAATAACGATTGATTCATCAACTCTTATGAATAAAGGTTTAGAGGTTATAGAAGCACATTATTTATTTGGTTTACCATATGAAAAAATAGATGTGGTCATACACCCGCAGTCAATCATTCATTCTATGGTGGAATATGTTGACGGTTCTATTATTGCACAAATGTCGCATCCTGATATGAGATTGCCTATACTATATGCTTTAACATATCCTTCCCGCAGGGCAGGAGTGATAAAAGCCATGAGCTTTTCTGAAATAGCAAAGTTGGAATTTTTTAAAGTAAATTTCAAAAAGTTCCCATGTTTTAATCTGGCTTTGTCAGCAGGAAAAACAGGTGGCACTATGCCAGCTGTTATGAATGCGGCAAATGAAGTAGCAGTAAATAATTTTCTTAACAAAAAGATAAAATTTGATAAAATAGCTTATTATGTAGCTGAGGCCATGAGAAAACACAAAGTGATTGTAAAACCGGGAATAGACCAGATTCTGTGTGCTGATTTTAAGGCAAGAACTGAAGTCGAGGAGATGATAAATGTTTGATTTTGAAAAACTTGGGGCAATAACTGATTTTTTAGTTATTGTCATAGAAATACTTGTAACAATTGGACTCACAATTTTTGTACACGAGTTAGGACATTTTTTGACTGCCAAAAGGCTTGGAGTCAAAGTTGAAAAATTTGCCATAGGTTGGGGTCCTAAAATTGTTTCCTTTAAGCATAAAGATACTGAATATATTATTGCACTATTTGTTTTTCTTGGTGGTTATGTGAAAATGGCGGGAGAAGCACCGGAAGAAGCGGCAGCAGCAGGAGAAGGTGGATTTTTAAATCAACCAGCATGGAAAAAAATACTAATATCAGTTGCAGGTGTGGTTCAAAATGCTATTTTTGCCTTATTTCTTATGTGGATTGTGTTCTTAGCTGGTAGCGAGGTTTTAAAACCTGTAATAGATGAGGTGAAAAAAGGTTATCCTGCTTATCAGTCTGGACTGCTTAGAGGCGATGAAATAGTAAAAATAAATAATGAAAAAATAAAATATTGGAGTCAGATAACAGATGCTATATTAAAAACAAAAGGTGAAGTTGTAAATGTTGTTGCTCTAAGAAATGGAAAGGAAATGAATTTTGCAATAAAACCAGTTATGGAAGAAAGTGAAGATATCTTGCAAGAAAAAAAATTAAGACCATTTTTAGGAATTACTCCGATTGCTTTTATTCCTGTAGTTGAGAGTTTAAAAGATGGCTATCCAGCGCAGTCGGCAGGAATAAAAGCTGGCGATACAATAAGTGAGATAAATGGTAAAAAAATAATATACTGGGACGATATTACTGATGCAGTTAAGGCTTCTTCAAAAAAAGTCATAAGTGTAAAAGTAATAAGAGGAAAAGAAACAAAAGTTTTTGAAATGATGCCGCGCAGAGAAATGATAGAGGATCAGGATAAGAAAAAAACAGAAACCTTCCTTATAGGTATAGCCCCGAAGGGAAATACAATAATTGAAAGTTATGATCCATTGACTGCTTTTGGAAAAGCCTCACAACAAACCTGGAACTTTACAGAACTTACAGTAAAATCACTTTATAAAATGATAACCAGAAAAATAAAGCCAGATGTTGCAGGGCCTATAGGTGTAGCGCAGATAGCATATAAGGTTGCAAAAACAGGTTTTGTTAACTTACTTTTACTTATTGCAATAATAAATATAAATTTGGCGCTTTTTAATCTTTTACCATTAGTTCCTTTTGATGGGGGAATGATATTTCTTTTCTTGATTGAAGGCATAACAAGAAAAAAAGTTCCACAAAGAATACAACAGCTAATGATGGAAATAGGTTGGGCACTTGTAATATTGCTTATTGTTTTTGTAACTTACAGCGATATAATGAGAATAGTAAAGGGTGGGTAGAGGAAAAAGAAAAGAAGTCTCAAGAATCTCAGTAATCTCAGAAGTCTCAGAAAAAGAAAAGAAGTCTCAATAGTCTCAGTGGTCTCAGAAATCTCAATAGAAAATACAGGAACAGAAACAGAAACAGAAAAAGCGGTCTCAAGACTATTGAGATTATTGAGTCTATTGAGATTTTTGATACTCTTGAGTTTTTATAAGGAGAAGCATGAAAACAAGATCAGTAAAAATAGGAAGTATTATTATAGGTGGAGGGGCTCCTGTTGCGGTGCAGTCCATGTGCAATACCAAAACAAAAGATGTTAAAGCTACTATAGAACAAATAAAGCGTTTGACTGATTTGGGTTGTGAAATAATACGCTGTGGTGTTCCTGATATGGAATCGGCTTTAGCTTTGGATAAGATAAAATCAAAAATAAAAATACCGCTTGTGGCTGATATTCATTATGATTATAAGTTGGCTATAGCATCATTTAAGAGTGGGGCAGATAAGATAAGAATTAATCCAGGCAATATAGGTTCACAGGAAAAAGTAAAAGCAATTATAGATGCTGCAAAAGAACACAAGGCAGCTATACGCATAGGTGTAAATGCTGGATCACTTAAAACAAACGCAACTTATCATATGACTGTTAGTAGTGGAATTGAAAAAGTAGATAAAATGGTTTCAAGTCTTATGGAACATGTAGAGTTTTTTGAAAAAAATGATTTTAAAAATATAGTTGTTTCACTTAAGGCTCATGATGTTCCTGAGACCTTAGCTGCTTATAGATTATTTAATAAACTTAGGGATTATCCTTTACACATAGGTATTACAGAGGCAGGAACCTCTTTATCTGGAACTATAAAATCTTCAGTGGGATTGGGTATATTATTAAATGAAGGTTTGGGAGATACTATGAGGGTTTCTTTAACAGCAGACCCTGAAGAAGAAATATATGCAGCATATAAAATATTAAGTACCCTCGGACTTCGTAGAGTAGGAGTAGAGCTAATCTCTTGTCCGACCTGTGCAAGAACAGAAATAAATGTGATAAAACTTGCTAAAGAAGTAGAAAAAATGACTAAAAACATAAAAAAGCCCTTAAAAATAGCAGTTATGGGATGTTCTGTAAATGGTCCTGGAGAAGCAAAAGAAGCTGATTTAGGTGTTTCAGGAGGACGGGGAATAGGTTTAATATTTAAGGGCGGAGAAATAATAAAAAGAGTTCCAAAGAAAAACTTACTGAAAGAATTTGAAAAAGAATTGAAGAAATTAATAAAACCTAAAAAGTAATAAAGGAGAACCACTATGTTGTGGAGTCGTGCATTAATCAATACTTTAAGAGAATCTCCTAAAGAAGCTGAAACAGTCGCACATAAGCTTATGTTGCGTGCTGCAATGATAAAAAAACTTGGAGCGGGCGTTTATGATTGGATGCCACTCGGGTTTAAATCTTTAGCCAAAGTCACAAATATAATAAGAGAAGAAATGAATAAAGCAGGAGCACAAGAAGTTCTATTACCAGTATTATCACCTTCTGAACTATGGAAAGAAACAAATCGTTGGAATGTTTATGGCAAAGAACTTATGAGAATAACAGACAGACACAATAATGAATTTGCACTTGGACCAACGCATGAAGAAGTTATTACTGATTTAGTACGCAGGGAAATAAACTCATATAAACAACTTCCACAGAACTTATATCAGATACAAGTAAAGTTTCGTGACGAGATAAGGCCGCGTTTTGGAGTTATGCGTTCAAGAGAGTTTATGATGAAAGACGCCTATTCCTTTGACCGTGATGAAGCCGGAGCTATGATAAGCTATGCTCTTATGTTTGAAACTTATGTAAAAATATGTAAAAGAATTGGTTTTAAATTCAGAGCTGTTGAAGCGGATTCTGGTGCTATAGGTGGAAACTTATCATCAGAATTTATGGTCTTAGCTGAAACAGGAGAAGACACTATAATATATTGTGAAAAATGTGATTACGCGGCAAATATGGAAAAAGCAATTTCTAAAGTACCTGCACAACAAAACACGACTGAAGCACCTTTAGTAAAAGTTCATACACCAAACATAAAAACAGTAGAAGAACTTGCGGCGTTTTTGAAAATAAAACCTGAAGAAACAGCAAAGACAATTTTATATATAGTAAATGGAAATAAAATGGCAGGAGCAGTCATTAGGGGAGATAAAGAAATAAATGAAGTTAAACTAAAAAATGCTCTTGGTGCTAATGAAATAAGATTGGCTACACCTGAAGAGATACTTGAAAAGACAGGCGCACCAGTTGGTTTTGCTGGACCTATAGGTTTAAGAGAAAAAAGTATCAGACTTGCTATAGATGAAACAGCGGCTGTTTTAAAAAATACTGTCACTGGTGGAAATGAAAATGATTATCATTATACAGGAGTAAATCGCGGCAGGGACTATCAGGAAAATTTGGTTGCGGATTTTGCTAAAGCAGGCAAAGGCGATACCTGTGCAAAATGTGGTGGAATTTTAAATGAACAAAAAGGCATAGAAATGGGACATGTGTTTTTCTTGGGAACGAAATATTCTAAAGCTATGAAAGCTACTTTCCTTGATGAAGCAGGTAAGTCTAAAGAAATGGTTATGGGTTGTTATGGTATAGGAGTTTCTCGAGTGGTCGCCGCTTCCATTGAACAAAATAATGATGAAAACGGAATTATCTGGCCTATGGCAATTGCGCCTTATGAAGTGAATGTGATACCGGTCAATGTCAAATATGAAGAAGGAATGAAATATGCGGAAGAATTATACAAAAACTTAAAAGAAGCAGGTATAGATATAATAATGGATGACCGCGACATATCTCCAGGAGTCAAATTTAAGGATTCAGATTTGATAGGATTTCCTTTGAGAGTGGTAGTTGGGGAGAAAAACTTCAAAGACGGCAAAGTAGAAATCAAAATGAGGCGAGATAAAGATTTTAAGCTTATGGATAAGGCAGAAGTACTTGCTTATATAATAGAAACAGTTAAACAGGAAAAAAACATATAATCTGTTGATTTCATACCATAAAGTATCTTTTGTAATTGTCAAAATAGCCCCAAATGAATAAAAATGTTATAATATTGGGCTTTTTAATGATTTTTAGAAGCCCTAAAACTTTCAGTTCTCCTAATTTAATGTTTGACATTATTCCCTGTTTTTGTTAGTATTTCTATACGTTGTAGACTCGTTCTACAAGATTCTTAATTTTTTGGAGGTTTTTGTAATGGCAAAAGGAAAAGTGAAATGGTTCAATGACAAGAAAGGTTACGGCTTTATCGAACAAGAAGGCGGAAAAGATGTATTTGTACACTTTCAGGCGATTCAGGGAGACGGTTTCAAGACTCTCAAAGAAGGACAGGAAGTAACTTTTGATGTTGTTGAAGGCGCAAAAGGACCGCAGGCATCAAACGTATTCGGTAATTAATTAATTACTTAAAATACATGTAAAAAACCGGAGGGCTTTAACTTAGCCCTCCGGTTTTCTTTTTATGTGGTAAAAAGATTAGAATTGATTAAAAGAAAGACTGTGTTACTTTGATGTTTTTATCTTCTGAAATTGCTACACCCATTCCCTCAGTAGTATATATAGGATTCAAAATATTTTTCCTATGTCCTGGACTTTTCATCCAACCCACTACAGCCTGTTTTGCTATGGTATCTATGTCGGCAAGAAATGGAGTTATTACACCATCTGATTTATTTAGGGACTGCATTTGAAAAATATTCTCACCAACTCCCGTGTAAGTGATACTGCCTTTTTTGTGAGTGACTTTAAAACCAGCTTTTTTTGCTCTCGCTGTAGGATCTAACCCATCAGGGTTTACATGTCCAGTAAAATCCCGAGTCGCCATATCTAAGGAATGTGCACGAGCTATTTTATCAAGCGCTAAACTTTCCTTTAAAGGTAGAAGCCCATGTAACACTCTTTGGGCATTTACAAGAGCAGTAATTTTTATTTCAAGCGTATCTGTTAATTCACTGGCATTTAATAGGGGAAAGAAAATTAAAAAAGAAAACAAAACAATGAAAAGATTTTTCATAGGCACCTTCCTTTCAAACAAGTATACACCATAATAAAGTCATTTGGCAAGTAAGTAAAGATTGGCAAAAAAATTAATTAATATATATTTTTCTTGCTTGACTTAAAAAACATTTTTCTATATATTACTTCGGGTAAACCACTATAGAGGGGGGATACACATGGATACAAGGTCCGCTATTATTGCATTAAATATGGTGCCAGGTATTGGTTCTGTAAAGCTAAACAGATTAATCGGCAGGTTTGGTTCGCCTGAAAAGGTGTTTGAAGGTAAAGCACAGGATTTGTCGCAAGTCGTAGGTATCGGTCCGGAAATAATCAGGTATATAACTTATTTCAATGATTTTTATTCTGTTGAAAAAGAAATAAAAGAATGCGCAGATAAAAATATACAAATCATTACTGTACTGGATGAAAATTATCCGCAGCAGATTAGAAATATATATGATCCTCCACCAGTTTTATACTGTGCGGGTTTATATGACAAGTGGCCCGCTAATGCATTAAATATTGGAATAGTCGGAACCAGAATGGCAACTGACTACGGCGAGCGAGCTCTAAAAAAAATACTAAATGAAATGAAGCAGACAAAATTAATGTTTGCTGTAGTATCTGGAATGGCACGGGGTATAGATTGTATCGCACATATGGAGTCAGTTAAGGAAAATATATATACGGCGGCTATTTTAGGTTTTGGACTCAATAAAATATGGCCTTTTGAAAAGCATTACATAGCACAACATATAATAAAAGCAGGAGTTATTATGTCGGAGTTTCCGCTGGATATGTTGCCCTTAAAACAAAATTTTCCACGCAGAAACAGGGTGATTTCAGGTTTATCTGATGGAGTACTGGTAGTAGAAGCAGGTGAACGCAGTGGCGCTTTAATCACGGCTGATTATGCTTTGGAACAAGGCAGGGAAGTCTTTGCTATCCCAGGAAATATATTTGCTGACAAATCCATAGGGGCAAATAATCTAATAAAACAAGGTGCAAAATCAGTAATGTCCATATACGATATCACAGAAGAGTTTGAATTGCTGGCAAAACCAAAAGAACGCAATGTACAGCAGGAAATTAGCTTACTAAAGTTAGATGAAAATGAGAAAAAAGTTTATGATGTGCTTAGTTCTGAAAAAAAACATATTGACAATATCTCAATTGAAAGTAATATAGAGATTATTAAATTGAGTTCTATTTTAACTATTTTGGAAATGAAAGGCATAGTAACACAAATGTCAGGCAAAACCTTTGTAAGGAAAGCTTGATGTATAAAGCAAACCTATGATTGGAGATTACACTTGGCTGAAAATGATGAAAATAATATACCGAAGGAAATACCACCAGTAGAAAATGAAGTGGTAGCTCCTGTAGTTAAAAAAGTTAGAAAAGCAAAAGCAAAAAAAATTAAAGGTGGAAAGTTAGTACTCGTCGAGTCACCTACTAAAGTAAAAACCATAAAAAAATATCTTGGGTCTAAGTATAAAGTTATGGCTACAAAAGGCCACATAAAAGACCTTCCAAAATCAAAATTAGGAATAGATATAGAACATGACTTTGCTCCGCATTATATTGTGTTAAAGGACAAAAGACTTATACTTTCTGAAATAAAAAAAGAAATAAAGACAGTAGATGAAGTATACCTCGCTACCGACCCTGATCGTGAAGGAGAAGCGATAGGTTGGCATGTCGCGGAAGAAGTAAAGAAGTTTAAAGATAAAAAAATATTCAGAGTATTATTTAACGAAATAACAAAAACTGCAGTTACAAAAGCGCTCGAAAATCCCCGCGAAATTAATATGAATTTGGTTGATGCCCAGCAGGGAAGAAGAATTCTTGACAGGTTGGTAGGTTATAAGCTCAGTCCACTGCTTTGGAAAGCTATAAGAAAAGGTCTCTCGGCAGGTAGAGTTCAGTCAGTTGCTTTAAAACTGATAGTTGAGCGCCAAGCGGAGATAGACAAGTTTAATCCTGTAGAGTACTGGTCCGTGAGGGCTATACTTGAAAATGGTACTAAACAGTTAATAGATGCAAAGCTCACAGAAAAAAATAATGAAAAAATTGATTTAAAAAATGAAACTGACAGTCGTGGCATTGTAGAACTATTACAAAAAGCGGAATACATAATTTCAGAAGTAGTAAAAAAGGAAAGACGCAGAAAACCACTTCCCCCATTTATCACTTCAAGTTTGCAACAAGACGCGGCACGCAAACATCATTTTACCGCACAAAAAACCATGATGATTGCTCAGCAGTTATATGAAGGACTTGATATAAAAGGCGAAGGACAGGTAGGTTTGATTACTTATATGAGGACTGACTCTTTAAGAATCGGTGAAGAAGCACAAAAAGAAGCAGCAGATTATATATTAAATAGCATAGGCAAAGAATATCTGCCAGAAACACCTAATGTATATAAGTCAAAAAAATCAGCACAAGACGCACATGAAGCTATAAGACCATCTTCTGTTTTGCGCTTACCTGCTGACATTAAAGAAAATCTTGACAATGACCAGTTCAAAATATATGCACTTATATGGAAGAGATTTGTAGCTTCCCAAATGTCACCTTCTATTTCAGATGATACCAGAGTTAAAATAGCAGCAGGGGAATATACTTTTCAGGCAAATGGTTCCATACAGCGTTTTGACGGCTTTTTAAAGGTATATGAAGTAACCACAGATGTTGAAAAAACAGCAGATAATACGGCTACAAATGTTGATGAAGATAAGGCAGAAGAGCGCCGTCTACCAGATGTGGTACAAGGCGAAAAATTAGATCTTAAAGAATTGATTCCTGAACAACACTTTACACAACCACCACCAGCTTTTTCTGATGCCACACTTATTAAGGCCTTAGAAGAAAAAGATATTGGCAGACCGTCTACTTATGCACCTATCATATCTACTCTTGTAGCGCGCAGATATATAACCAGGGAAAAAAGTAAGTTCACGCCTACAGAACTCGGTACGCTTGTATGCGGAATAATACTTAAAAACTTTTCGGATGTTATTAATGAGGAGTTTACAGCAAAAATGGAAGCGGATTTGGATAGAGTAGAAGATGGAGATTTGAGGTATCAGGATCTTTTAAAAGAATTCTACACAAAGTTCGAAGTACTTTTAAAAGCCGCTGAACCTTTCATGTTTGATATGAAAAAAGAAATAGAAGGCGACACTGGTATCGTTTGCGAAAAATGTGGCGCTAAAATGATAAAAAAATGGGGCAGACATGGAAAATTCTTGTCTTGTGAAAAATACCCAGAATGTAAAAATGCTAAACCGCTTGATGAAAACGGTGCAGTAAAAGAAGAAGTACAATTAAATGAGAATTGTCCAACCTGTGGAGCACCACTGATTATCAAGCGCGGACCTTATGGCGATTTTATAGCATGTTCGAAATATCCTGATTGCAGATACACAAGACCTATACTTATAAAAGTAGGAGTAAGTTGTCCGGATTGTAAGACCGGAGATATCATAGAGAGAACTTTCAAACGCTATAGAAAGTTTTATGGCTGTTCAAATTATCCTACCTGTAAGTTTACTTCCTGGGATAAACCTATTCCAAAAAAATGTCCAGTTTGTGAAGCAGAATTTTTGCTTGAAAAATGGAAGAAAACAGGAAGTGTGATTTACTGCAAAAAGTGTGATTATAAAGTGGACAAACCGGTAGAAGAAACAAAACCGGAGACAAATGAATAAAGGTTCGCAAGAGCTTGCCTCATATGTTAAATATCTGTCCTTAGAAAAAAATTATTCTTTACATACGGTTGATAATTATTCTCGAGATATAAAACAATTTCTTGTCTTTACTGCAGGAGAAATAGAAGTTAAAGAAAATAAAATCAGGGAGTTTTTGGAATTTTTAAGCAAGAAAAAATATGATAAGACCTCTATAATCCGAAAAGTAATCGCAGTGAGAAATTTTTATAAATATCTGGTCAAAATGAAAAAAACACCCAAAAATCCTTTTGTCTATATCCTCACACCTAAAGATGATAAAAAATTGCCAAGTGTATTGACAGAACAAGAAACAGCAGCGCTTTTAGACGCAACAGGTGAAAAGGACTTTTTGGCTTTAAGAGATAAAACTATACTTGAACTTCTTTATTCGACTGGCATCAGGGTACACGAAGTGACAACACTTGATACTTCGGATGTAGATTTCGTCAATGAAGAGATAAAAGTTTTTGGTAAAGGGGCAAAAGAACGCATAGTCCCAACAGGCGGACAGGCAATAGCAGCATTGAGGAAATATATAAAAGCCCTAAAAAAAATATCTCCCACAGGTGCTTTATTTATCAATAAAAATAAAGGCCGCTTGACCACTCGAGGAATAGAATTAATGATAAAAAAATATGCGGTGAAAGCAGGGATAGAAAAAAAAGTTACTCCACATACTTTAAGGCATTCTTTTGCTACTCATTTATTGGATAGGGGAGCTGATTTGCGTTCAGTTCAAGAACTTTTAGGGCATGCAAACTTATCCACTACCCAGATATATACGCATTTATCGATAAATAAGCTCAAAAGAGAATATGATAAAGCCCATCCTCATTCAAGGAAAGACCATATTTAATAGCTTTTGTTTAAGTATGTTTCTTGCATTTGGCAAGACAAAAGGGCTTCTATTCGGACAAACTGCAGTAAAACCATAATATTCTCTTCCTTATTATATATAAGGAACAAAGCATACCAAAATATATATTTGATAACCTCAATAAGCTGTAGTATAATGTATTTAGTGATGTTTCCAGCATTTAATCTAAAAATATGATATATATCTATGGAGTAAAAAACACGCTTGAAAACCGACGACTTAAACGGTTGGAAAAGGAATAATTTTGTTTACAAAAGCAGTATTAATAAAAAGAAACGGAGAAGCATTTGAGACCTTCATATCATTGAAGGATTTTTCCGGTATACAGGTAATAAAGCAAAAATTTATAGTGGTGAACCATGAAAGATAATAAGCTAATATTAAAAAATCGCAAAGCGACATATGACTACGAAATTATAGAAACGCTTGAAGCGGGTATAGCGCTTTTAGGAACGGAAGTAAAATCAATTCGTGCCGGGCGCATAGATATAAAAGATGCTTTTGCCAGAGTAATGAAAAATGAGCTGTATCTTATGAATGCACATATCAGTCCGTATAGTCATGGAAATATTAATAATCATGATCCACTTAGAGATAGAAAATTACTTTTGAATAGAAACGAGTTAAATAGGTTAACAGGAAAGACCGCAAGGACAGGACTTGCTATAATTCCGCTTTCAATGTATTTCAAAGACGGAAGAGTAAAAGTAGAGATAGCGCTTGCCAAAGGTAAAAAGTTCTACGACAGGCGTGAAGATATAAAAAAGAAAGATATACAAAGAGAAGAAAGTAGATATAATATCAAAATGTAATAATGTTCTTAGACATAATATAGAGAGAGTTTAAAACGAGTTTGTACGGGATGTTCCTATCTGTACAAACACTCTGATAATTTTATTAAAAAATTCTGGGAAATTAGTTTAGTAAGAATAGTTGTGAAGGAGATGTTGTTTATCTACTCTCACCTTTCTACTTTCTAATATCTCTAATTTTTTGTAAAAAAATTCGGGGGCGACTGGATTCGACAGGTCTCGCGTAGGTT
>JBAXIL010000035.1:0-18894 GCA_037138355.1 bacterium | reverse complement strand
ATAGTTTAATAGAAAGGAGTAAATTAATCAAGCATAAAGTCAGTTATGGAATAAAGGCGTATTTATTGGATTGTCGTAATCCCCCTTAAACACATATTGACACAACATTAAATAATGCTTAAAATGTTTAGAAGTTCATATTGGAGGTTTTTATGGAAGGTAGTTTTTCAACAAATGTCTCACTACTCACAGCGTTTGTCGCGGGCTTGTTGTCATTTCTTTCACCCTGCGTGCTACCTCTTATCCCTGGCTATATTTCTTTCATATCCGGAGCCTCACTACAAGAACTCTCCAGCACTACCGACATAAAAAAAGTAAGAAAAAAAGTACTTCTTAATTCTATTGCCTTTGTCATTGGTTTTTCTGTGGTCTTTATTCTTCTTGGAGCCTCGGCTACTGCCATTAGCAAACTTATGCTTAAATACCTGCGTCCAGTTTCAATAATTGCAGGTGTGGTAATAATCATAATAGGACTTCATACTATGGGTGTTTTTAAAATAGCTGCCCTTTATAGTGAAAAACGCTTTCAAACAAACACCAAACCAGTTAATGTATTTGGTTCTTTTGTAATAGGACTCGCTTTTGCTTTCGGTTGGACACCATGCATAGGTCCAATACTTGCCGGCATACTTGCAATTGCAGCAGCCCAACATACTGTCTGGAAAGGTATTCAACTTTTGATTGTGTATTCACTTGGCTTAGGAATACCCTTTATGATAACTGCCTACTCTATAACTCTGTTTTTTAAATTGTTTGACAAAATAAAAAAATATCTTAATATAATAGAATGGATTGCAGGACTGCTTCTTGTTGTCATAGGCATTTTAATGATTACAGGTGGATTGACTGTTATTGCTGGTGCACTTAGTTCTTTAAATAAATTCTCGAGGTGAAGGAATTGAAAAAACTTTTTTTATTAGCTTTGACAGTATTAATCGCTGGGTTATTTATAGGTTGTCCAGAAAAAAAATCTAATGCAAATCCTGCCCCAGCTTTAGCTTCAAACACTCAAGATGCTGCTATGTTAACTAACTATGGTACAAAAACTAAAAGAGCAGCAGATGCCATGAAAGCACCTGATTTTTCCCTTCCTGACTTACAAGGTGGGACAATTACTCTTTCAAATTTTAAAGGCAAAATTGTTATACTTGATTTTTGGGCTACATGGTGCCCTCCTTGCAAGGCGGAAATTCCTGGTTTTATAGCATTACATAATAAATATGTTAAAAGCGGTGTGATTATGATTGGAGCTGCAGTTGATGATTTAAATAAAGTTAAATCATTTGCAAAAAATTACGGCATAAACTATTCTGTATGTATTGCCGGCCAAAACACAACCACCAACTATGGGGGTATTCGCGGTATTCCAACTACCTTTGTTATAGATAAGGAAGGTTATATAGTAAGAGAATATGTAGGTTACAGACCAGAAGAAACATTTGAGAAAGACATTTTGGATCTTATGTAATTACTATTTAGTAATTCCCTTAAGAAGTTCATTTATATCACCAACAAACTCCAGTCCGGAGTTTCTACCTTTGCCAGTAAATATAAGTTCACGACCTGTTTTAATCTTTTTATAAAAACTCACTTTGATTATTGACTTCAATGATTCATTCACTTTAGCAGTCATTTCTCCAAGTTTTGGTGCAGGCAAATCTACCCCTTGTGTTCTATCTGCAGTTATTTCAAGAATATATTTATTATCCTCAACAAATATTTCAATTTTATCTTTTGTTACATTTAGTTTTTTTAATCTTGCCCCTGTATAAGTAGCAAATCTATACACTATATTTTGATAATAAAAACCAAAAATATATCCAGTAAAAAAGCTACCCATCCATGGTATTTTTGCTATAGAGCCAAACAAAGATACTTCGTATTTATCAAAATGATTTGTCTGCATCCATATCCAAGACGAAGGCATTGACCTCCCCCAGTCCTTTTCAAGATAACCCTTACCACCATTAAAATCTGACTTATTTCCATTCACATCAAAAAATCCATGTATTTTATGATTAAAACTTGCCGTAGCGTGATAACACTCCATCATAGGAACAAATGCATACCACCCCATAGTCCCAGGAGATAATAAAGTTACAGGCCAGGGATATATATTTTCAAACTGAAGTTCAGCTTTTATTTGATTTGTATCATCTTTCAAATCAAGTTTCATATGATTTAGAGAAAAGTGGTTATTTCCAATTGTAATATCAAACTTATTTTTATTAGCAGAAAAATCAGAAATTGAATATTTAAAGTAATATAGCTTTTGTTTTCTTGCATCCACAAGCATAATAAAAGCATGGGATTTAGAAACATCTTTTGAAATAGATACCCCTGGTATTACAGAATAGACAGTTTTCTCATCTTTTGCTACTGACTTAAAATACCAACCCTCAAAATAGTTTTCTTTTTTCCCCTGCCCTTGAAATACCTCTGGCTTCCAAATATTTGACATTTGTCCTCCAGTTAAACATAGAACTTAAATTTTTTAAGCATGGTTTAGTATAACGGATATATGGGGACAAGTCAAACAACTACACAAACCATAAAAACAAAAAAGGCGCGGATTTGCTCCGCGCCTTTTTTTATAATTATTTCTTTATTTTTTATGCTTTACCTGAACAACCAAGCACATTTTTCAATTTGTTTTTTACGACTGCTTTAATCGCATCTCTTGCAGGCCCTAAATACTTTCTTGGATCAAATTCGCCTGGAGACATTGCGAAAACTTCTCTAATAGTTGCAGTCATTGCTAATCTTAAATCTGAATCTATATTGATTTTTGCTACGCCCATTGCTGCTGCTTTCCTTAAAAAATCTTCAGGAACACCTTTTGCATTAGGCATTTTTCCGCCGAATTTATTGCATTTATCTACGAGTTCCTGTGGTACTGATGATGCTCCGTGAAGCACAAGCGGATAACCATTAGGAAGTAGTTTCATAATTTTTTCTAAGCGTTCAAAGTCAAGCTTTGCTTCGCCTTTAAACTTGAAAGCTCCGTGACTGGTACCTATTGCAACAGCAAGAGAATCGCAACCTGTTTTAGCTACAAACTCTGCTGCTTGTTCTGGATTAGTAAAGGAAGCGTCTGCTGCTGATACATTTACAGAATCTTCTATACCTGCTAATTTACCAAGCTCAGCTTCTACAGGAATTCCTTTTGAGTGTGCATAATCTACTACTTTTTTTGTTTCTGCTATGTTGCCAGCAAAATCAAATCTTGAAGCATCTATCATTACAGATGTAAATCCACCGTCAACACAAGCTTTACAAACTTCAAAATCTTCGCCGTGGTCAAGGTGAAGTGCAATCGGAAGGCCTGAATCTTCTATAGCTGCCTGTACCAAATGAATTAAATAACCCTGTCTGGCATATTTTCTTGCGCCTGCTGATACCTGAAGTATCAAAGGTGCTTTTTCTTCTTTTGCAGCATCTACTATACCCTGTACTATTTCCATGTCATTTACATTGAAAGCTCCTATTGCATAGCCTTCTCTGTTTGCTCTTGCAAACATTTCTTTAGTTCCAACTAATGGCATAATTAAGCCTCCTTACAGATTTTTATTTCTTAGCTTTCTTATCGACTTCTTTTTTTTCTTTCTTTTCTTTTTTTTCTTCTTTTTTGCCTTCTACTTTTTCTTTTTTAGGCGCTTTTACTTCTTTTGTGGCTTTCTTAGCTTTAGGATCTTCTTTTTTATAAAGAGCTTCTGCTCCTACAAGTTCAATCAATGCCATTTCAGCATTATCGCCAGGCCTTGCATCCATATGAAGTACGCGTGTGTATCCACCATTGCGTTCTTTATATAATGGTGCAATTTCCGAAAAAAGTTTCTTTAATGTTACAGGGTTATGAATAACTCTTGCTACTTCTCTTCTGTCATGCAATGTTCCTGATTTCGCTCTTGTAATCAGAGGCTCTACTACTCCTCTTAAATATTTAGCCTTTTCAAGACCTGTTCTTATCCTGCCGTATTCCAAAAGTTGTGTGGCAAGGGTAACAAACAAAGCCTTTCTTGGGCCTTTTTCCCTTCTAAATTTTTTAGCTTTCCTGCCATGTCTCATTTCAAGACTCCTTATTTTTTAATAATTGATTTGTGAACTATTACTTTTTGCCTGTTTTCTTAATATCTTTTAATACTTCCTTATCAATTTTCATTCCTAATCCCATTCCCATTTCATTCAGAACTTCCTTAATTTCATTTAATGATTTTCTTCCGAAGTTTCTGTATTTAAGCATGTCAACTTCCGACTTTGTAACAAGGTCAGCAATTGATTTGATATTTGCATTCTTCAAGCAGTTTGATGAACGAACAGAAAGTTCAAGCTCTTCAACGCTCTTTGAAAGCATATTTTTAAGCTTTTCTTTTTCTTCATCAATTTTTTCTTCCTTGATATCATCTATCGCGCCTTCTTGGCTGATAAATATATTCAAGTATTCTCTCAAAATCAAAGCTGACTGAGTAAGCGCTGTTTCAGGACTTATTCTGCCATCAGTTGTAATTTCAAGTATTAATTTATCATAGTCAGTTATCTGTCCAACTCTGGTATTTTCAACTTCAAGCTTTACATTTGTTACTGGAGTAAATATTGAATCAGTAGGAATAGTGCCGATAGACATATCAGCGCGTTTATTCTTATCTGATGTTACATAACCGCGACCAACATCTATTTCCATTTCCATGGAAATCTTAGCTTCCCTGTTTGTGAGGGTTGCTATGTGTAAATCTGGATTTAATATCTTGATATCACTATCTTTTTTTATGTCAGCTGCTGTAACTTCTCTTTCTCCAGATACTTCTAAATACATTTTCTTCGGAGAATCGCCTTCTAAAACAAGATTAAGCTGTTTTAGATTTAAAATAATCTCTGAAACATCTTCCATTACTCCGTTTAAGGTCGCGAACTCATGCTGAGCTCCTTCGATTCTTACGGAAGTAATCGCTGCTCCAGGGATAGAAGAAAGAAGAATTCTTCTAATTGCATTTCCTATAGCTATAGCATATCCGCGTTCGAAAGGTTCTGAAACAAATCTTCCAAACTTATCTGTTACTTCCTCTTTTTCGAGTTTTTTTGGCTTCTGCAAGTTTTTCCATTTCATCAGTTTGTTACCCCTTTCCTATTATTTTGAATATAACTCAACAATCAACTGTTCCTGTACAGGCAATCCTATATCAGACCTGACTGGCTCATTTTTTATTGTTGCTTCATTTGTTTCAAAGTTCATTTCAATCCAGGTTGGTACGGTTTTCTTCTTTGAAGCTTCTAAAAGAGCCTTCTTTACCGAAATCATACCAAGTCCTTTTTCTGTAACTGTAATTTTCTCGCCTGGCTTTACTTCATAAGATGGTATATTAACTCTTTTTCCGTTAATTTTAATGATACCATGAAGTACAATCTGACGGCCTTCTCTGCGAGAAACAGCAAAACCACTTTTGTGAACGGTATTATCAAGTCTTCTCTCAAGAATCTTAAGAAGATTTTCTCCAGTTTCACCTTGTCTCTGGTTTGCAATTTCAAAGTATTTTCTGAACTGTCTTTCAAATACTCCGTAAATTCTTTTTACCTTTTGTTTTTCTCTCAGCTGCTTACCATACTCAGATAGCTTTCTGCTTCTGGCTGTGTCATGGTGCATTCCTGGGATATAAGGCCTTCTTTCAAAAGCGCATTTTTGTGTGATACATCTGTCGCCTTTTAAGTAAAGCTTTATGCCTTCTCTTCTGCACTGTCTGCATAATGCTGCTCTATATCTAGCCAATTCACTACCTCCTGATAATTCTTTTAAATTTTTATTTTTAACTTTCTTATATTCATTTTAAAAATTATACTTAAACTCTTCTCTTCTTCGGTGGTCTGCAACCATTGTGAGGAATTGGTGTAACATCCTTTATGGAAAGGATTTCCAAGCCAACTGATTGTAATGATCTGATAGCTGGTTCTCTTCCTTCGCCAGGTCCTTTTACAAATACTTCAACTTTTCTAACTCCCATATCAAATGCCAACTTGCCTGCTTTTTCAGCCGCGAGCTGAGCTGCAAAAGGAGTTGATTTCCTTGAGCCCTTCATGCCGACCATTCCGCCGGATGCCCATGATATAGTATCGCCTTCTTTCGTCGCGATAGTAATAATCGTATTGTTAAATGTTGACTGAATTCTCGCTACTGCAAGTTCAGGTACTACTTTTCCTTTTTTCTTTGTAGACAAATCACGTCCTCCTTAAAGTTAAGCTTTTTTTGCTGCTGCCGGCGCTGATGCCGGTGCTGCTGTCTTTTTTCCTGCTCCTACTGTCTTTTTCGGTCCTTTTCTGGTTCTCGCATTTGTACGAGTTCTCTGACCGCGGACTGGCAGACCTTTTCTATGCCTTAAGCCCCTATAACTTCCTATATCCATAAGTCTTTTAATGTTTTGTGATACTTCTTTACGCAAATCTCCTTCTACTTTAACCTGTCTTGTGAGAATAGTATCCTGTATTTTATAAACTTCCTGTTCAGTCAGATTAAAAACTCTGGTGTCAGGGTTTACTCCGGCATCTTTTAAAATCAATTTAGCAAGCGAGTTGCCAATGCCGTAAACATAGGTGAGTGCCACCTCTATTCTTTTGTTCTTTGGTAAGTCAGTTCCTGAAATACGTGCCAATTTATGCCTCCTTATCCCTGTCTCTGTTTGTGCTTAGGGTTTTCGCAGATTACTCTGACAACACCTTTTCTTTTTATAACTTTGCATTTATCGCAAATCTTTTTAACTGATACTCTCACTTTCATTTCTGTTCACCTCTTTGTTTTCCGTGCCTGTATGTTATTCTTCCTTTAGTTAAATCGTAAGGGGAAAGCTGTACTGTTATTTTATCTCCTGGCAACAACTTGATAAAATTCATTCTCATTTTGCCTGAAACATGAGCAAGCACTTTATGCCCATTTTCCAACTGTACTCTAAAAGTCGCATTTGGAAGTATCTCAAGTATGGATCCCTCCGCTTCAATCATATCTTCTTTTGACATTAATTCCTCTTCTTTTTTAATCTCTCTTACTCTTTCGTTAATATTACAGGTCCTGATTCTGTTATTGCTATTGTGTGCTCGTAATGGGCTGATAAACCTTTATCACAAGTTACCACTGTCCACTCATCACTTAGCACTTTTACATCATATTTTTTTTCATTTACCATAGGTTCTATAGCTATCACAGTTCCTACTTCAAGTAAAATACCGGTTCCAGCTTTTCCGAAATTTGGCACGAATGGTTCTTCATGCAATTTTCTTCCAACACCGTGACCGACAAAATCTCGAACCACAGAAAAGCCATTTGATTCAGCTTGTTGTTGAACAGCTGCTGAAATATCATACAACTTATTTCCTGCAACTGCTTTTTCAATGCCTTTATACAATGACTGTTCTGTAACATCCATCAATTTTTTTGCTAATTGCGATATCTTACCCACTCCGACAGTAAGTGCAGCGTCTGCGTAGTAACCACCGTACTCCACTCCAAAATCAAGAGATATTATATCGCCTTCTTTACATATTCTTTTTTTTGATGGAAAGCCATGAACAACTTCATCATTAATCGAGACACATACAGCCGCCGTATATCCACGGTATCCTAAAAAAGCTGGCCTTGCGCCAAACTCTTTAGTCATTTTACGCGCCGTATCATCAAGCTCTTGGGTAATTAACCCTGGTATTACCATACTCTTCAACTTTTTAAGAACTGCGGCTACCATTCTACCGCTCTCTGCTATCTTTTTTATTTCGTTTTTGCTTTTTAAATCAATCATTTAAAATTACTTCTTTCCTACTACTTCTGAGATTTTTATTACTATCTCATCTATGGTACCTTTTGAAGCTTCAATATCAGCAAGCTTATTTATTTTTCTATAATAATCTATCAAAGGCGAAGTTTGTTTATCATAAACTACAAGCCTGTTTTCTATTGTGTCTGGTTGATCGTCAGTTCTTTGATATAATTCGCCACCACATTTATCGCATTTCCCTTCAACTGCTGGTGGCAAAGAATACACATTATAATTTCCACCGCAGGACTTACACATTCTCCTGCCAGTGAGTCTTTTGAACAGAACATCTTTATCTACAATTATATTTATCACTTTATCCAAAGTTAATGTATTTTTCTTAAAAATCAATTCCAAAGCATCTGCCTGTTCTACGGTTCTCGGAAAACCATCAAGTAAGAATCCGCCTTTGCAGTCTGCGTCTTTAATTCTATGTTCTACGATAGCCACTATAAGTGCATCTGGAACTAATAAACCTTTGTTCATAAAATCTTTTGCCTGGCGACCAAGTTCTGTGCCTTCTTTTACTGCAGCTCTTAATATATCTCCCGTTGAAATCTGCGGTATATTATATATGCTTGTCAACTTTGACGAATAAGTTCCTTTTCCTGCGCCTGGTGGCCCTAACAAAATAAATATCATTTACAATCTCCTTAAAATTAGCTTCTTCTTCCTCTGATTCTTCCTGTTTTCATAAAGCCATCATAATGTCTCATAAGTAAATGTGATTCAAGCTGTTGAACTAAATCTATTGCAACACCAACCATAATCAAAAGAGTTGTGCCGCCAAAATAAGAACCAACTTCAAGCCATCTGCTCATAACATCAGGAATAACCGCGATAACAACTATCATTGCAGCTCCACCTAAAGTAATGCGCGTGAGTATGTTATTAATGTAATCAGCGGTTGGTTGTCCTGGTCTGATACCTGGAACAAAACCACCATATTTTTTCATATTTTCTGCTACATCAGTTGGGTTAAAAGTTATTGCCGTATAAAAATAACAGAAGAACACGATCAAAGCGACATAACAAATTATATATAAAGGATGTCCAACAGAAAAATTAGTATTAATAAATGTTAAAATTGACTGAAAAGTATTTGACTGTCCAGGTCTTTCCATAAGTTTCGCTATCATTGAAGGTAATATCATTACTGACGAAGAAAATATAACTGCTATAACTCCAGAATAGTCCACCTTCAAAGGAAGATTTGTTGACTGCCCGCGATAAATCTTGCGTCCTACTATTCTCTGTGCATACTGCACTGGAATTTTTCTAAATGATTGCTGTGAAACAACTGCCAAAGCAGTAAGTGCAACCATAACAACCAAAAATATAATTGCCGAAAAAATACTGGTAGTTCCAGCCTGCATAAGTGCTACTGTACGACCTATTTGTGCAGGTATGTTAGCAACGATACCAGCCATGATTATCATTGACATACCATTTCCTATACCATGCTCAGTCATTTGTTCGCCGAGCCACATAAGGAATATTGTTCCACCTGTCAAGGTTAAAACTGTAGTTACAACAAAACCCAGTCCATATGAAGGAACTAACATAGCCCCACCAATTTCAACTGTTTTCAGCCAAAATGTAACAGCCGTTGCCTGAAAAATACAAATTGCGACTGTAAGAAATCTTGTATATTGTGTTATTTTTTTGCGACCTGCATCGCCTTCTTTTGAAAGAGCTTCAAGCGCTGGAACAACTGAGGTCAGAAGCTGTAAAATAATAGAAGCAGAAATATATGGCATAATACCCAAAGAAAAAATTGTAAATTGTCTTAATGCACCACCGGAAAATACATCAAGAAATCCCAAAAATCCTCCCGCTTGGGAAGATATAAGCATTTCCATGACATGCGTATTTATTCCAGGTGTAGGCACATGAGTGCCGAGCCTGAAAACAAAAAGCATTCCGAGCATAAATAAAATTCTTTTTCTTAGCTCTGGTATTCTGAATACATTTCCTACTGAATCCATCATTTTGCCAGTTCCACCTTTCCGCCGGCGACTGTAATTTTTTCAACTGCTTTAGCTGAGAACTTGTCGGCCGTAACATTAAAAGCTTTCGTTAAATCGCCGTTTGCAAGTATTTTAATTTTTTTCTTTTTTGTTTTGATTATTCCTTTAGCAAGTAAAGTTTCTCTGTTAACCGCAGAACCTGTTTCAAATTTTTCTTCCAATGTCTGCAAGTTTATTATTTCATATTCTACTGCAAATATGTTTGTAAATCCAACTTTTGGCAAACGCTGAACAAGTCTCTGCTGTCCACCTTCAAACCATGGGGCCTTGGCTCCGCCTGAACGAGCTCTTTGACCTTTGTGTCCTTTTCCGGAAGTCTTACCTATTCCAGATCCAGTACCACGGCCTTTTCTAACTTTTTTTGTTCTTTTTGCTTTATTTACTTTTAAGTCTTTAAATTCCATGTTTAATTATCCTCCGCGTATTTATTGCTCTTTAACAGTTACAAGAAAATGTATTTTTCTTAAAGCCCCATCAAGCTCTTTTGTCTTTTCAAATACTTTTGAATCACCAATTTTTTTCAAACCAAGTGCTGCAATTGTTCTTCTGTTTGACGGCACATGTCCGGCCGTGCTTTTCTTTAAAGTCACTTTTACTTTTGCCATTTTATTTACCCTTCCTTAACGCATATATTGTTTCCGGATCCTTTAATTGTTTTAATGCTTCAAATGTAGCATAAACTACATTAAAAGGATTGGTTGTTCTACCAACGCATTTTGTCAAAATATCATGAATTCCTGCGGACTCTACTATGGCACGCACAGCAGCTCCAGCGATAACACCCGTACCCGGACAAGCAGGTTTTAACAATACTTTTGCTGCTCCGAATTCGCCTGTTACTTCAAAAGGAATTGTAGTACCTTTTGTACAAATCTTTTTTAAGCTTTTTCTTCCGCGTAACATTGCTTTTTTAATAGCTTCTGGCACTTCTCTGGCTTTTCCAATTCCATAGCCCACAGAACCGTGTCCATCACCAACAATAGCTAAGCAGGAAAATTTAAATCTTTTGCCGCCTTTTACAACTTTTGCGACTCTGTTTATACTAACAATTCTTTCTTTAAGGTCCGATTTCGTACTGTCTACCCTGGGTTTCAAAAAATTACCTCCTAATTAAAATTTTAAGCCAGCTTCGCGAGCTGAATCCGCGAATGCTTTAACAACACCATGAAACTGATATCCGCCTCTATCAAAAACAACGGTTAAAATTCCTTTTTCTTTACATTTTTCAGCTATCTTTTTTCCTAAAGCAATAGCTGATACTTTATTTTTACCCTTTATACCAGCTTCTTTGGAATTAGTAGCAAGCCCAACTATCGTCTTATTTGAAGAATCATCAATTACCTGAGCCATAAGGGTGTTGCTTCCTCTAAATAATGAAAGTCTTGGCTTTTCAAGTGTGCCTTGAATCTTTTTTCTTCCTCTTTCATGTCTTAAGATTCTCTTAGATCTTACCTTGTTTGTTCTTTTCTTTATTGTTATACGCATATTAATTAATATCCTCCGTTAAAATTATTTCTTATTTCTTGGCGCCAGCGGCGCTCTTACCTGCTTTTCTTCTAATTCTTTCATTCTCATACATTACGCCTTTACCTTGATATGGTTCTGGTGGTTTTAACATTTTTATTTCCGCTGCTACTTTCCCAACCATATGTTTATCAATTCCGGTAATAGTAATTTTTGTCTGATTGTCCACTACTGCAGTTATTCCAGCCGGCAGTTTATATTCTGACGGGTGCGAAAAACCGAGTGTAAAATTCAATAAAGTTGGGTTTGTAAGTGTGGCCCTGTATCCAACGCCTTTTAAAACCAAAACCTTAACATATCCTTCTGTGACTCCAATAACTTTATTATTTATAACAGCTCTTTCCATTCCAAAAAGTGCTTTCCACTTATTATTAGACTCAACACCTGGCTTAGGAATTACTGTTAAAGTATTTCCTTCAATCTTATATTCAAAGCCTGCGTCCATAGTATGCTGGGCTTTGCCTTTTGTACCTTCAATTTTAAGCACAAGACCATCTTTGATTACTTTAACTTTATCCGGAATTACTACCGGTTTTTTTCCTATTCTTGACATTCCTATTCTCCTTTTACCAGATCTCGCAAATTATTTCGCCGCCGACTTTTTCTTCCCTTGCTTTAGAACCTGTCATAATCCCTTTTGAAGTTGAGATTAAGAGCACGCCTATGCCGCTTTTTACTTTGGGAATCTCACCTGAACCGGTGTAAACTCTGCGTGATGATTTGCTTATTCTTCTGATTGAATGAATTGCTTTATCTTTATTGTCTCCATACTTCAAATACACCCTAATATTACCTTGTTTATTATCTTCAATATACCTGAAACCTTTAATAAAACCCTCTTCTTTTAAGAGTTTTACAATATTCTGTTTCATCTTTGAAGAAGGTACATCTACATAATCCTTCTTTTTAAGGTTTGCATTTCTAATTCTTGTCAGTAAATCCGCGATTGTGTCCATTGTTCCTCCTTTACCAGCTTGACTTCTTGACGCCGGGTATTTCGCCTTTGTGCGCAAGCGTCCTGAAGCATATCCTACATACTCCAAATTTCCTCATGTAGGCCCTTGGCCTGCCGCATATGGAACATCTGTTGTACTTTCTAACTTTAAATTTCGGTGTTTTCTTTGACTTGTTAATTATCGCTGTAGTTGCCACTTATACTCCTCCTTATTTCTTACGGAACGGCATACCGAGGGCTTCTAAAAGCAAGAACGCATCCTCGTTATTTTTTGCCGATGTTACGAATGTTATATCCATACCCATAACTACGAGTACTTTTTCAAATTTAACTTCAGGAAAGATAATCTGTTCTTTTACACCCATAGTGTAATTTCCTCTGCCGTCAAAAGAATTGCGTGGAACTCCTGCAAAATCTCTTACGCGTGGAAGTGCGAGTGTTATAAATCTATCGAGGAACTCATACATTCTGTTTCCACGAAGTGTAACCTTTGCGCCTATTGGAATATTTTCTCTAAGTTTGAAGTTAGATATCGAAACTTTTGATTTTGTTGTCAACGGCTTTTGTCCGGTGATGGCAGTCAATTCTTCGATTGCCTCATCAAGAGCTTTGATATTCTGTGTGGCTTCTCCCACACCCATATTGATAACTATCTTCTCCAGCTTTGGCACCTGGAATTTATTTTTATATCCGGTGGCCAACATTAACTTTGGCACTAATTCTTTGTCAAATTTTTCTTTAAGCCTTGCCATTTAAATTTTGCCTCCTATTTTTCATCGATCATTTCTTTACATTTCTTACAAATACGCACATGCGAACCATCTGGGAGTGAACCAATTTTAACTCTGGTGGTCTTTCCGCACTTATTACAAATAAGCATAACTTTTGAAACTGCAATTGGAGCTTCTTTTTCCAAAATTCCGCCCTGCTGTACTTTCTGCGAAGGCTTTGTATGTCTTTTTACAAAATTAATTTTTTCAACTATAACTTTATTGGTATCAGGAAATACTTTAATAACTTTACCTGATTTTCCAACATACTTTCCAGTAATAACAGTTACAACATCATTTTTTTTAATTTTTATTTTCATAAGTTTCTCCTAAACCACTTCTGGCGCAAGTGATATGATCTTAAGGAAGTTTCTTTCCCTAAGTTCTCTTGCGACTGGCCCGAATATTCTGGTGCCTCTCGGAAGATTCTGATCATTTATAATTACCGCCGAATTTGTATCAAATCTTATATAAGAACCATCTTTTCTTCTGGTCTCTTTTCTTAATCTGACTATAACTGCTTTTACTACTTCTTTTCTTTTTACCTGTGCTCCAGGAATAGCGTCCTTAACTGATGCTACTATAATATCGCCCAAACCAGCGTAGCGAGCTCTTGTGCCACCCAAAACTTTAATACACATTATTGTCTTTGCTCCGGAATTATCGGCTACTTCAAGCCTTGTCATTTGTTGGATCATTTTTTTCGCTCCCATCATCAATAAGGTCTATTTTCTCGAGGCCCTTTTTCAGGATCTCAACAACAAGCCATCTTTTATTTTTCGAAAGAGGCCTAACTTCTTTTATAGATACTTTATCTCCCACTTTGCACTCATTCTTTTCATCATGAGCCATGAGCTTCGTGGTTCTTTTTACATACTTTTTATACATAGGATGTTTTACTTTTGTTACAACGATAACTGTAACAGTTTTATGCATTTTTGTTCCTATTACCTCTGCTTCAAGCGTGCGCCTGTTATTTTTCTCACTCATTTAACGGCTCCTTTAACTGCCCTTTTCTGTTTTGCTATAGTAAGCAGCCTGGCAATGTCTTTTTTTATAACATTAATCTGTGCAGTATTTTCAACCTGTTTTGTCGATAGCTTCATTCTAATCTTAAAAAGACTCTCTTTGAGTTCTTTTGCTTTCCTGTCTATTTCTTCAACATTTAAATCTCTGATTTCCTGTGCTTTCATTGAATCCTCCGTTATGAATTAAATCTCGTGCCTGTAAACAAATTGCATCGCTATAGGCATTTTGCCTCTGGCTTTTCTAAAAGCCAAACGCGCTATATCTTCAGTTACTCCATCAAGTTCAAATATCACTCTTCCTGGTTTTACTACGGCTACCCAAAATTCAGGTGCGCCTTTTCCTTTACCCATGCGGGTTTCTGCCGGTTTTTTAGTGACTGGTTTATCAGGAAATATTCTAATCCAAAGTTTTCCACCTTTTTTCAAATTACGATTGATAGCAACTCTGGCAGCTTCTAACTGTCTGCCTGTAATCCAAGACGGTTCAAGTGCTTTTAATCCATATTCTCCAAAGCTGACCTTATTTCCACTGGTCGCTTTTCCTTTCATTCTGCCTCTCATTTGTTTCCTGAATTTTACCCTTGACGGCATTAACATATATATATCCTCCGCTTATTTATTGTCGCCAGGAAGAATTTCTCCCTTGAAGACCCAAACTTTTACGCCAATTGTTCCATAAGTTGTCATAGCTGTTGCTGTTCCGTAATCAATGTCAGCTCTTAATGTCTGTAGTGGTACTCTTCCTTCTACATACCATTCTCTTCTTGCAATTTCTGCTCCTGCAAGTCTTCCTGAGCATGCTACTTTTATTCCAAAGGCGCCAGAATCTGGTGCCATTGCTGTCTGCATTGCTTTTTTCATTGCGCGTCTGTATGATATGCGCTTCTCAAGCTGCTGTGCGATATTCTCAGCAATTAAAACAGCTTCTATTTCAGGTTTCGCAACTTCTTTTGGATCGATTAAAATTTGTTTTCCTGTCATTTTTTCAAGTGCTTTTTTCAAAACATCTACTTCTGCGCCTTTTCTTCCTATAATCATACCAGGCTTTGAAGCATAGATTTTAAGAATAGCTTTGTTTCCAGCTCTCTCAATTTCTACTCTTGCAATACCAGCAGTGTATAATTTAGCTTTAATATATTTTCTTATCTTATAATCTTCTAAAACTAAATCTTTGAAATTCTTTTTAACGAGCCATTTAGATTTCCAGCCCTTTACAATTCCTATTCTAACGCCTTCAGGATGAACTTTCTGTCCCATAAACTATTGACTCCTTTTATTTTTTGTTATCGGTCACTGTTACTTCAACATGGCATGACCTTTTATTTATTTTTGCGGCCCTTCCCATAGCACGCGGCATAAAACGCCTCGCATACTTCAATGTGGGTCCATGGTCAACTCTAATGCCTTTAACAAAAAGACGGTCAGCGTCTGCTCCATAATTCTTTGTCGCATTTGCTACGGCCGATTTAATTGCCTTAATAAGGTGCTTTGAAGCATTTTTTGGAATGAACCTTAAACGATCCAATGCATCAACCACGCTCTTTTTCTCTACAGCTTTAGCAACAACTCTCACTTTTCTTGCTGGCATTCTAAGATGCTTTATTATTGATATTGCTTCCATTGTTTTCGGCTCCTTTCAATTTATTACGTTTTAGCCAATGATTCTTTCTTGGCCTCACCGTGACCTTTAAATATTCTCGTTGGAGAAAATTCTCCAAGCTTATGTCCTACCATATTTTCATTTACAAATACTGGGATAAACTTTCTGCCATTATGCACAGCAAAAGTAATTCCAACCATTTCAGGCGAAATAGATGACCTTCTCGCCCATGTCTTAATAACTTTTTTATCGCCACTCTGCTGCATAGCCAGCACTTTATCAAGCAGTTTTTGTTCTACAAAAGCGCCTTTTTTAATTGACCTGGTCATTTATTGTACCCCTCCTGAGCCTTTTTCTTTCTTTCTTCTTATAATAAACTTGCTCGAAAGTTTCTTTTTATTTCTTGTCTTAAATCCTTTTGCTTTAACTCCAGTTGGAGACTGTGGATGAGCACCTGATTTAGAACGGCCTTCTCCTCCACCCATTGGATGGTCTACTGGGTTCATAGCAACCGCTCTATTTCTCGGCTTCCATCCCATCCAACGATATCTACCAGCTTTACCTATTACTATATTTTCATGTTCTAAATTTCCTACTTGTCCTACTGTTGCATAACAAACTGAACGAATCATTCTTAATTCGCCTGAAGGCATTTTAAGAACTGCCATTCCAGCTTCTTTACCCATGATCTGAGCAAATGCTCCTGCGCCACGGGCAATAGATCCACCCTGTCCAGGATTAAGTTCTATATTATGTATCACGGTTCCAACAGGTATTGACTGTAAAGGAAGCGCGTTTCCTACTTTTATTTCTGAGTCAGGTCCTGCTACAATCACATCGCCTACGCCTATTCCTACAGGAGCAAGTATGTATCTTCTCTCGCCATCTCTATAAACAACAAGAGCAATTCTGCATGTTCTGTTTGGATCGTATTCTATAGTTTCTACAGTTCCAGGAACATTTATCTTATCTCTTTTAAAATCAATAGTTCTATAAAGTTTTTTATGTCCGCCGCCTCTGAATCTTGATGTTACTCTGCCGTAACTATTGCGTCCGGTCTTACGGTGAAGACCTTTAGTAAGCGATTTTTCAGGCGTTTCTTGCGTGACATCATCTTTAGGATCGACTGTCATATGCCTTCTGCTTGGTGTTATAGGTCTAAATGTTTTCATTGCCATGACTTTTAAACTCCTTCTAAGATATCTATTTTTTCATCTTTCTTTAGTTTAACAATAGCCTTTTTCATACGCTTTGCTTCGGACATGTTCTTTCCGAAACGCTTTGATTTACCTGGCATTGTAACTGTGTTCACTTTAATTACATGAACTTTAAACAGTGCTTCAACTGCCTGGCGTATCTGCTCTTTAGTGGCTGTTTTCTCCACTTCAAAAGTGTAAAAATTACCATGTTCGCGAACAAATCCGCTTTTCTCAGTGAGCAGCGGTCTTTTTATAATTTGATATATATCCATTCTATTTATCCCTTTCTCTTAATAATTTCATCTAATGCCTTTTGGGTCATCAGAATATTTTTGTGCGAAATCATTTCAAAAACATTTACATTATCATACTTTACAACCGTAAGCTTCTCAATATTTCTTGATGCCTTAATGAAGTTCGCACTTACAGCGTCCATCACAAGCAGCAACTTTTTATCGTGTAATTTAAGACTCTTTAAAATCGCAATGACTTCTTTTGTCTTTGGTGCAGTCACTGAAAAATCACTTACGAGTTTTATTTCATTATCTCTTAATTTGCCAGCAAGCACAGCATAGAAAGCCTGTTTTTTTACAGCCTTGTTTACAACTATTCTGGATTTAAAAGGTTTCGGTCCAAAAGTTACACCGCCGCCTTTCCAGATCGGGGAGCGTATGGAACCATGTCTGGCTTGGCCAGTACCTTTTTGTTTCCATGGCTTTTTGCCGCCACCTCTTACCTGTCCTCTTCCAAGCGTGTTGGAAGAACCGGTATGCTGATTCTGCTCATAAGCAAGCAGAACATCATGTATTAAGTCATCTTTTACAGTTACTACGAGTAAGCTGTCGTCGAGTTCATACTCCGACACTTTTTTGTTTTCTTTGTCCAAAACTTCCAGTTTCATATTGGATTTCTCCTTTTATGTTTACTTCTTTAATGCTAATTTCTTCTTCTTAGCACATTTCTTTATTTCAAGATAACCGTTCTTTGCGCCAGGAACAGCGCCTTTAATAAGTACATAATTATTTTCAACATCTATTTTTTCAACATACAGATTCATTACAGTAACATTTTCAAAACCCATTCTTCCAGCCATTTTCATATTCTTAAAAACTCTTGCAGGATATGTAGATGAACCAATAGAACCAGGTGCTCTGTGCATCATAGAACCGTGTGATGCTGGGCCGCCAGAAAATCCGTGTCTCTTCATTACGCCCTGTGTGCCTTTACCTTTCGAAACTCCGGCTACATCTATCAAGTCGCCTTCTTTAAAAACAGAATCAACTTTTATCACATCGCCGATATTAAACTTATCTGCTTCTGCTTGTGACATTCTAACTTCGCATAACACACTTTTTAAAGGCATGTCATACTGTTTCTTTTCATTTTTGAAAAGACCTTTTAATGCTTTTGCCATATTTTTCGGTTTTTTTACATCAAATGCACCGAGCTTTAGCGCTACATATCCGTCGCGCTCGATAGACTTTTTATCAACAACAATAGTGTTGTCAACTTGTACTATCGTGACTGGGACAATTTCTCCCTTAGCATTAAAAACCTGAGTCATTCCTAACTTTTTTCCAACAAGTTTAGATACCAATTTTAAGCCTCCGTTTACAACTTTATCTCTACATCAATACCGGCCGGCAAGTCGAGAGTTTTAAGCTTCTCTACTGTCTCATGGTTCGGATCGATTATATCGATAAGTCTCTTGTGAATCCTCATTTCGAACTGCTCTCTTGCCTTTTTATCGGCATGAACAGATCTTTGAATAGTGTACTTGTGCATTTTCGTAGGAAGTGGAATTGGCCCGCATACACGCGCTCCTGTTTCCTTAACCTTTTTAATAATATCGGCTACGGATTTATCCAGAAGCTTGTGATCATAGGCCTTAAGCCTTATCCTGATTTTCTGTGTTTCAGACTGCATTATAATTCTCCCTTCCGTTATTCTACGATCTCTGTAATTATTCCCGATCCAACAGTTCTGCCACCCTCACGG
>JBAXIL010000034.1:0-18988 GCA_037138355.1 bacterium | reverse complement strand
ATAGCACTCTCTGATAAAACTACTTTGAATTTTTGCGGTCAGGATTGGATTGCGTCAAAAAAAGGAATATATAAAAATCAGACAACTTGGTGGTATGATGGCGTGGCAAAGGTCTCTACTGGAGTGGCTATCACCGACACAAATGGACCGGATAATAATGAGTCATTGGACCCTGGTGTAAATGGAGACGGAACTTTAAAGCATGTCAAGGTAATAAGCGCTATACCTCCTGAAAAAAGCGGAAATATGTATATAATAATAATTGCAAGAGGAGGAGATGCATCAAATGGTCCAAGATATCAATGTTCAGCAAGCAACAGTAGCGGTATTGAAACAACTGCTTTTTCTGCCATGTTTACAGTAACAGGAACAACAACACCATATAAATTAAATCTTGAAATGTTAAATAGCGGAGTCTGTTTAGGAACTAATACTGGTTCAAAATGGAATCAAAACTATAAAATCACGAACTGGTCGGAATCAGGAATTTTTCTGTCTGATTTAACAATTCGATATTGGATAAATGATACTCATGCTTGGACTTTTAATAATCATGAAGATCGTGGTTATAGTCCAGCAGGCGCGCAGGTTCCGAATGACAACATTAATACGGCCGAGCAAAACGATACATTTAACAATGCTATTACAGCAAGTTGTGAAAGTGGAACGAGGATAGCAAATAAATATTTTGAATTTGGATGGAATGCTGCTGCTGGTACTCATCCTTATGTTATGATTGCACCAAATGGAGGTTATGTTACAAAAATACAAGCCTGGGAATTAAATGTTAATGCAGTTTGGAATTCTGCGACTAGTTATTGGTATACAAGACCGTGTGATTGGGGAAATACATTTTCTAGCAGTAAATATGCAGGGCTTTATCTTTTAGGGAACTTAATCTGTGAATACATAAATGCAACTACGACAGATCCGAACACGGGAGAAGCACCTTGTAGTATAAATGGTTGCATATCTCCTACATCTACAATTACACCCACTGCAACAGTATCACCTACAGGTGTTCAAAATATTGCTTATTATAATTACGGTTCTTCAAATCATGTTGCTTTTATAATGACAACTGCCACTCCGACTTGGACTTCAAGTTTTACTCCGAGTGTTACTATGACAAACACATATACTTATACTTTTACTATGACACCGTCTTCAACAGTAACGCAGACTTCAACTTCTACAGCTACTCCAACTAACACTGCGACGCAGACATCCACCCCAACAGATACTCCAACAAATACTTCTACTTCTACATTTACTTACACTTCCACAAATACATCAACTTATACGGTTTCGGTAACGAACACTCAAACAAATACTTCAACAGCCACAGCTACACCGACTTCAACAGCAACATTAACTTCTACTGCCACTCCAACAAATACTTCAACACAGTCCTCTACTTCGACAAATACGCCGTCAAATACTTCTACTTCTACATTTACTTACACTTCTACAAATACATCAACTTATACTGTTTCGGTAACGAACACGCAAACAAATACTTCAACTTCTACAGATACTCCTACAGACACTGCAACAAAGACGGCAACTTCAACAGAGACCTCATCAAGTACAAATACTTCTACGCATACACCAACAAATACTGTCACGATAACAAATACAAAAACATCTACTGCGACTTATACTGATACTCCAACAGACACTTCAACTCATACTGCAACTTCGACAGACACACCTTCAAATACTTTTACAGCTACTCCAACAGATACTTCGACATCAACTGCAACTTCTACAAATACACCTTCAAATACTTCTACAGCAACTCCGACGAATACTGCCACAGCTACTTATACTCAAACAGCTACTGCGTCAAATACTAATACTGCTTCTCCAACATCTACCAGCACGGCTACTTCGACTGATACAAAAACTGCTACATTTACAGCAACTGCGACTGACACTTATACCCAAACATCTACTTTTACTTCAACTCCTACAAGTACTTTTACTGCCACATACACAAACACATATACTAATACTTCAACCTCAACGCCGTCGCAAACATTTACTGCTACGGCTACATCCACAAGCACACCAACTGCTACATTTACTGGGACTAATACTTCTACTTACACATCTACAAATACGGCAACCAATTCATTTACTAATACTGCATCACCTACGGCTACAGCAACTGCTACTGTGACTATGACTTCAAGCTCTACTTACACTTATACGGCAACTGCAACACCTACTTATACATTTACAGTGACAAATACATTTACTGCTACGCCTACTTCTACAAGCACAAGCACATTTACAGATAGCCCTACTATAACTCCAACTTTTACTGTAACCCCAACACCTATTCCTTTTCCTTATACAGTAAAGATAGAAGTTTACAATTCCGCGGGAGAGATAGTAAAACTGATAGGAGATATACCTATAAGTGCGAACTTAAAAGATGTAATTACTATTTTTGATGGCAAAGAAACTAATACATTTAATCCAAATCAAGGTGAATTGCAGATAAGTTTAATGGGAGTTCTTACCAGAAAAGATATTATTGATGGACCTGACACAAATCTCTACTGGGATGGAACCAATAATGGACTTCAGCCAGTTAGTCAGGGTTTGTATTACATAAAATTAATGACGACCAATGAATATGGGCAGGTTGAGACCATAGTAAAAGAAATGAATGTACTTTCAGCACAGGAATTTGTGAAATTGGAAATATTTAATAGCTCAGGCGAATTAGTTCGTACTATAAAATCACTTAATCCAGCTGGTTCTGTAATAAATTTGGCAGTATCAAATGTTATTAGCGTAGGTAAAGGTAATGATAGTATACAGGTAGAGTATGCTCCAGGTCAGATTATTTATTGGGATGGCAATAATTCAAGTGGCAGGACAGTTGATTCTGGAGTATATGAAATGAGAGTGGAGATAGCCACTGCAAATGGATTTGTAATTATGGCAAGTAAGAGTGTTACTGTTTTAAATGCTGGAAAAATGGGTGTAATAAGTGAAGAAAAAGTATATCCAAATCCCATTTCAAATGAAGCAATACATGATGGAAAAGTAAGTATAAAATGGACCCCGTCAGGGCAGGGGCGTATGACAGTATATATTTATACTATAGAGGGTGTACTTGTCAGGAAATTAGAAACTGTTTTAGTTCCAGCTACTATTGATTGGGATCTAAAAACAATATCAGGGCAGTCAGTTTCAAATGGCATGTATATATTAGTATTGCAGGCGCAAAGAGATACAGGCGAGGGACAAATAAAAGTGCTCAAACTTGCAATTGTTAGAAAATATTGAGGATATTTTTTAATTGATTTATAATTAATTATAGTATGGAGGGATATATATGAAACAGAGATATATGCTTATAGCTGGTGGGGTGGATAGAAAAGGCATAGTTTACAAACTTACTAATGTCCTTAAAGAGTTTAATTTCAATATAGAAGATTCTTCTATGATAATGCTCAGAAGGACTTTTTCTGTCATTATGCTTCTTTCGGCTGATTTAAAGGCTAAGTCTGATTTGTTTGACAAGGAAATAAATAAGTTTTCTAAAAAATATGAAATGACAATGGAAATAAAAAAGATTACTGAAAATGAAATGAAAGAGTACGGTGGAGAAGAAAGAATCTATGTGATATCAATATCAGGGGCAGACAAGCCAGGTATAGTTAATGCTATAACAAAAAAACTCTATGAAGTTGGTGCAAATATAGTAGATTTGGAAACAAAAAGTTCAGAAAAGGTAACTCCACATGCGTATTATATGTTTCTCGAAGTAACTCTCCCAAAAAAAATAAATGCTAAAAGGATACAAACACAACTTGTCAAAGAAGGAAAAAGAATAGGCGTTCATGTGTCATTTTCAGAGGCGGATAAGTCTATACTATGAACATTTTGCTGTTTCCAAATCCCGTTTTAAGAGAAAAAACACGATTTGTAAAAACATTTGATAATTCTCTAAATCTTTTTACGCAATCACTTACGGAGTTTATGTATATAAATAAAGGCTGTGTTGGTCTTGCTGCCCCACAGGTAGGTGAGTTAATAAGAGTGGTGGTGGTAAATGCAACAGGTCACAAAAAAGTAACAAAGACAAGTGGTCTATTAGTTCTTGTAAACCCCGAAATAATTTCTTTTTCTGGCTCTACCATAAACAGGGAAGGGTGCTTAAGTGTTCCAGATTTTACAGGCAATGTAGAAAGGGCAAATCAGATAAAAATAAAATATCAAGATATACACGGAAAATCAAATTCACTTGAAACAAGCGGTTTTGAAGCAGTTATATTACAACATGAAATAGATCATTTGGATGGAGTGTTATTTATAGATAGGATACGAAACTCAAAACGAGATCTATTTAAGCGCAAGCTTTACTAATTGTATTTAGATCGTTTTTATATCTGTGTTTTGTCTTCCCATTCCATTTTAACCATTGATAGTACCACCACATCAAAAATAAAATGAAAGGTAATCGCGGCATAAAGTCCGAAGTATTGGTAGGTATAGCCAATTGCCGCACTTAAAACTAACATTATCAAACCATATGCCAGCATACGCAAATTCCGTGGGTCAAAATAGCCATGTAGAAGTATGAATAAAACCGAAACAGGCCAAATTCCCCATACATGCTGTAAGGCCCCGCGAAAAAGAATTTCTTCGCATACGGCGGCAGTTATGGATATGATAACGATATCAAAATAGTTGAGTTTGTAGTTTATTGTCATATCTTTTACGAGATTCAAAACTGATTCAAAAAATTTAATTTTTGTTATCAGCCAGCCACAAATAATTCCGAAAATTAAGCCAGCCGCAATTCCTGTCGCAAGTTGTATCCAAAGTGGTCTAACATTATTCAGTACTTTTATGTAGGGAACTTTGCCGATGTGAAACATTATTAATGCCCCTATAAGAATTGCCAGTTCTACGACTGTATTTACGAGGTATAAATATAGCTTGCTATTTTTATTCATATAAAACTCCTTTTAGTATTTATAATAGTGTAGGGCAAAATCATAATCATATCAAGACAAATAAACACTTTCTTGACAATGTAGCACAAATGTGCTATAAGGTATAAGACTCTCATATAAAAGGAGAAAAAGATATGAACATAAGTAATAAGACAAAGAAAGTGCTGGATGCTTTAGTGAAATTAAATACAGAGGAAGGTCGGCCGCCGACTTTAAGGGCCTTAGCCAAAGCCACAGGCTTGTCTTCAACTTGGACTGTGCGACACCATTTAAATAAGCTTGTTCAAGCCGGCTATATTAAAATAAAAAGTAGCATATCGCGTGGAATAGAACTTTTAAAACCGCTTTCAGGTCTGCCGTTGCTTGGGCGCATAAGTGCAGGACTTCCTATTGATGCAGTTGAAAACATAGAAGAGCATATAGATAGCGTGGCTGGATTTTTTGGCATCAAAGATGGTTTTGCTTTGCGTGTTAAGGGAGACTCTATGATAGGGGCTGGCATATTTGACGGAGATATTGTTTTTGTGAAAAAACAAGCAACGGCAAATACTGGAGATATAGTAGCAGCCTTGATAGGTGAAGAAGCAACGGTAAAAAGATTCTATGGTGGTGAAAATGGGATAGAGCTGCGCGCTGAAAACCCCAAATATGGCCCCATAATTCCTAAAAAATTAAAAATAATGGGTAAAGTCACGGGCGTTATGAGAAAAATTAAATGAGCACAAAGATAAATGAAAAAATAAAAGTGGGTGCTGTTTTTAATAAAGAAGGAATTTGTCCACAGTGGTTTAAGTGGAAAGACCGAAGAATTGAAGTAAAAGAAACTACTTATACATGGAAGACAATAGATGGAGCTGCTGAAGTTTTACATTTTTCTGTAGTAGGGGAGAGTGGAAGTTATGAACTATCCTTTAATAAAAAAACGCTTGTCTGGATGCTGGAAAAGGCTGATGGATAGTAGCCTTTATGTTGTTGCTTTTTGCTATTTAGATTTGCCCGTCATTGCGAGGAGCGAGTTCTTCAGCGACGAAGCAATCTGAGTTTGTGACGTAGTTATATTATTTTTAGAATTTATTATGTAAGACAGATTGCTTCGTCGCTTTGCTCCTCGCAATGACAAGTTGTTTTTATAACTACAGCAGTTTCGTATTTTTTCAGTAGAAAACAATGAAGATTGAGTAGAGAGGAATTTAAGTTTGAAAGGGTAAATACATGACCGATAAACAAGAACGCAAAATTCTTTTAGTAGATATGAATGCTTACTTCGCTTCTGTAGAACAGCAATGTAATCCTGAATTACGAGGGAAACCTATAGTTGTATGTGGAGAGGGCAGAACCATTGTAACAACTGCATCTTATGAAGCTCGCCGCTATGGTGTAAAGACAGGTATGAACCTTTACGAAGCAAAACGAGCATGTCCTTTTGTTATTCCTGTAATAGGAAATATTGAAAAATATGTTTCCACTTCTCTTCAAATACATAAAATTCTGCTTGAATACACGGATAGAGTGGAAGTTTTTTCTATAGATGAGTGTTTTGTGGATTTAACCGAAGTCGAGCGGTTTTGGGGCGGTGGCGAAAAGATAGCCCTGCGCATAAAACAGAGTATAAAAAAACAATTTGGTCTTACATGTTCTATTGGCATTGCTCCAAATAGGGTTGTAGCAAAGATAGCAGGTAAATATAAAAAACCAGATGGACTTACGATTTTGACTACAGAAGAAGTTCCAACATTTATGGCAAAACTAACTGTTGATCAGCTCCAAGGTGTAGGTTTGGGACATAAAATCGCACAAAAGCTGAAGTATATGGGTATTAACACAGCCAAACAACTTGGAGAAGCTGATGGTGATATGTTAAAAGCTCGCTTTGGTGTAATGGGGAGATTTTATAAAAATGTAGGTTTAGGCATAGACCATACTCCTGTTAAATTTTATAATGATTCACCACCGGTTAAATCGGTGGGGCACAGCCATACTCTTCCAGAGGATACTTATGATGTAACTGTTGTAAAAGCTTTTCTTTTAATGTTGTCAGAAAAAACAGCTGCTCGGCTTCGTGAGTATAAGCTAACAGGCAGAACGGTTTATCTGATAGTACGCTTTGATGATTTTGAAATGTTTTCGGGAAGGGAAACGCTAAAACATTATTTTAATACAGGTGTAGAGTTATATGAACTTGCATGGAAAATTTTTCAAAGGCTTATGCCACTTAAAAAAGCGGTTCGTTTGCTTGGAGTAAGTATTACTAATCTTTCAAGTGGATTGGAGAGACAAGAATATCTATTTGAAGATATGCAGAAAAAACAAAAATTGACTGAGGTCATGGATAATATAAATAATAAATACGGCGCTTTTACTATAAAAGCAAGTGCGATAAAAATAGCGGAAAAGCATGGGATTTTAGAACGCTGTGGTATTATAGGGACCAGTCTGATAAAAGAATAGAGTATTAAATATTTTTTATGTATTTATTTAATTGCTTTAAGTTTGGTGATTTTGTGACACCAGGCCCTGCCAGACAAATCATAGCCGCAAAATTGCTTGAAAACTTTATGTTTTTGTCGTCATCAAAACCCTTCAATAAACCATAAGCAATACCCGCCCTAAATGTATCTCCAGCACCAAGAGTGTCTACCGCTTTTATTTTTATTGGTTTATATGTCACAGGTTTTTTACCTTTACGGCCGTATATGATATGGTCGGCACCAAAAGTAAACACAACAAGTCCTTTACATTTGTCAGTGTAGGACGCAAAAAGTTTGGCAATATTAGCATTAGGGTATTCCCGTAAAATGAACTCATTTGAAATCACAACAGCTGTAGAATTTTGCACTATATATAAGGAAGGCTTCTCGTCAATAGTTACATAAGGTTTATTGTGTTTTACGCAAAGTTGGGCAGCTCTTTCTGATTCTTTTAGCATAAAAGGGTCTATAACTGCCACTTTGCAGTTTTTTATATGCTGTTCTTTAGGTGTGGACCATTTCCTGCCATGAAACCAAAGCTTGCCAAACCAACCGAAGATAGTCCTACCTTCAGTGCTAACAAAAACTAAATCTTTAGGGCCACTGTAGTTGGGTTTAAGTTCAAGGGCGGAAGTATCAACTTTTTCTGATTTCAAATAATTTTGTATCTTGTAATAAACATCTTTTCCAAGCCATGTGCCTGCGATAATGGTTTTAAGTCCCAATCTGCTTAAAACAACAACTGCGTTTGTGGCTTCGCCTCCAGGAAGTTCAATTAGCTGGTCAACTTCTTTATAAGAATCGGCGACAGGGAATAGTCCATTTAAGGTATATATGCTACTTAATTCCACAAGCCCATAGGCATAAATGTCTTTCATGAAAACTCCTTTAGAAAATAGAGTAAGTAGAAGCTATATATGTAGATATTAAACACATTTGAAATGAATGTCAACATTTTTAACAGAGAAATTCATAATTGACAATAATTTTTATTCGTGATAAAACTATTAATCATTTAGCTATCATAAAAATGTGTTCCTCGGTAGCTCAGTCGGTAGAGCATGTGACTGTTAATCACATTGTCGCAGGTTCGAGTCCTGCCCGGGGAGCCAAAATAAAAAAGCCCGCTTAAGCGGGCTTTTTTATTTTAGAGTAGGAGAAAGTTGAGAGGTGAGAGTAGATAAAACAACAACTTTCTCCTACGATCACCTATCTACTATCTACTTTCTGGAGATATTAAGCTAAATGAAAGTTGACGGTTATTTGTACATATTCTAAATTTCATCCGTCCCAAACAGCACTTATACCTTTCCCCTTGACTTTGCGAAAATGGTTGATATATAATCATTATAGGTAATAGAAAAAGAAGTAAAATCATGAAGTTCTAATAATAAAAAAAGGAGCTATTATGAATCAAGTGCTAACATTTGTTATTGTTACAGGAGCATGGTTTTTGATTGAAGCAGTTATAGGATTCTTTCTTGGTACAAAAAAGCCATACAATGTTGTATTGCTGGTTATCCACGGAATCTTAACTGTATTTGTAATTGCAGGAGTTATCTCATCGATATATGGACTCGCGGCAGTAACTTTTGGAAAAACGGGTTCGGAAATTTCTTTACATGCTGCAAGCTTAGCTTTGTTGGTAATTATTATCTCTGGTATAAGGTTGTCTGTTTCGAAAAAAGATTCTCCAGGATTGGTATTGGTTCATAAACTTTCAGCATTTGTTTTGGCTATTTCGCTTATAACAGGTATTATCTTTATCATTGTTAAGATTTAAATTACAGCTGTTGTTGTTGAATGTTTATTAAATTAGATAATAAAACAAGGAGGGATAAATGAAAAAAATCATTGTATTTTTTCTTATGTGTATATTTTTATTGGTGTTAGCCATATTTGGTTTGTTAGTTCAGGCGGGGTTATTTTATAAACCTGTAGTTATAGAGGCAAAAAGTGGACCATATACTATCGCTTACCTTGAAAACATTGGAGATTATGCTCAAGTTGGAAAACTCCAAATGCAAATTATAAATAGTATTAAAAATGATTTTGGCATTGACTCGGTAAGAGGTATAGGTGTTTATCTTGACAATCCTGCAAAAGTAGAAAAAACTAAACTTCGTAGTGAATTGGGCTTTATAATTGAAGGCAATAATATTAAAAAGCTAAAACAGTTAAAAACAAAGTTTAAAATTAAAACAATTAAGAAACAAATTTGTCTTATATCGGAACATCCGTTTATTAATCCGCTTTCTATTATTGTGGGCATGATTAAAATATATCCAATGTTCAATAAATATATGGCAGGAAAGCCAAATACTTATACATATAGTGTGGAAATATATGATATGGCAGGTAAAAAGGTTATATATTTGATGATGTAATATTAAGTTTTGATATTGTTAAAAAGGGCGGATGAAAATCCGCCCTTTTTCATTTAGATAAAAGAAGTATTAGTTTCTGCGATATTGTGTTGTTATAGCAACTATTGTGTATTACAATTGTCAAAGTATATACGGGTAAATATTATTGAGTAATAGTGTATGACTGTAACTGCTTAAATACTGTAAAAGGACTAAAATGAAAAAACAGTTAATAACAGAAAAAACAGTGCTGGAACTGACAAGAAAATTAGGTCTTGATAGTTTTGATTATGTTATAGCAGCCAGTTACCGTGGAATTGTTGCTGCAAAAATTGCGGCACAGGTATCAGGAGCTGTGTTTGTCGAGACGCCTATAAAAAGTTTTCTTACAGCCAGTAGGATAAAATCAGGTGAGTTTTATGGTAAGCGCATTCTTATAGCAGATGATGTTTCTGTCACAGGTAGAACACTTGAAGAGTCTAAAACCGTTTTTGCTGGTAGTAAAGTCAGTACTTTTGCGATTGCTGGAAAGGCCGATTATTCTATTTATGAAAAGCCATTTTGTCTTGAACTTGAAAAAAGTGTGGGTAAAGACAAGGGAATAAAACTAAAGGATTTTTTAAATAAATGGTTTTACTTTTTTTTAGGTTTTATAGCTTTTGTTTGGTTAATAATAAGGTCTGGTACAAATCCTAAAAGGATTATTTATCCATGTCAGCAGGCAGCTATCCCTATAGCTGTCACCTGGGTTGCTGGTATTGTTGGATTTTTGTTCGGTGGATTTTTTATTCGTAGGTACCTCAAGGTTTCCGTAATTGTTGCAGCTCTGTTTATGTCTGTTTATGCGGTTGTGAATTTTCCGCATTATCTGTTTTCAGCAGTGACAGATCCCTTACCTACTTGGGAAAATATTAATCCTGTTTCAAAAATATATGTTGTAGATAACACCCCACAGCCTATAGGTTCTTTGGAAGATGGTAATGCTGGAGTGCCTGACGCATATCTAAACGATGGGGCAGTTGATATGATGGTAGAACTTATGGATGCTAAGGGGCAGTATTTTTATAAAACAACTGCCCATCCAACAGGATTATTTGGCTCGAATGATGTTGTTATAATCAAAGGCAATTTTCAGTGGGATTACAGAAATGGTACTAATACTGATAGGATAAAGGGTGTAATATGGAAACTTTTAAACCATCCCAACGGATTTACAGGTGAAATAGTGGTGGCGGACGATACACAACTTTTATGGGGTAATCCAGTGGAAGGTATAAATCAGCAGGATAACAATTCATATTTTATAAACCAGTCGGTTGTGGATGTATGCAATACTTTTAAGGCAAAAGGTTATGCAGTTAGTTTTAGGTGCTGGGCTGCTATTTCAAATATAAAAGTAAATGAATATAATACAGGCGATATGAATGAAGGTTATGTACAAACAGGAGGATTAAATAGTGAGAACTGGCCGAAGTTCACCACATCTGGTGGCAAATATGTTTCGTTAAGATATGGTGTATGGGAAGGTGGGGCGTATGATAAGGGAAGATTAAGTGTAATAAATTTTCCTGTGCTTAAGGCTCACGATGATTTTGGTGCAGTGACTTGCGCTACAAAATGTTGGGTTGGAATGCTTTCCTGCGATGCGTCATTTTATAATGCTGACCGACATAATTTCTTCTGGGCGTCAAGCCACCTTGTGGCGAGGACACACATAATCGTAAGAGAAAAAATATGTTTTATTGATGCTGAGTGGGTTGCAAGGACTGGTCCAAACAAGGCTGGAGATGTGCATTCATATGCGGGTAAATTTATTGCCACTACAGACCCTGTCGCTGGAGATTGGTACGCTTCGAGCTACATCCTTGCGCAGGTGGCAAATAATGCCAACAATATGAATGGAAGTTATGTGGGTGGGAATACATATAATGTGTTGAATAGTGTAGCAACATATTTAAATGGACAGGGAGTCCCGGCTACTACTAATGCGGCACAGATGTCAGTTTATGCATATAGGGAACTTCATTTGGCGACTGCAACGGTTACCCCGACACCATCTAATGTACCAGCTCTGACAATTACGGCTTCAAAAACAATAATTGTTACATCAACTAAAACATTAACAGCAATGCCTTCAGCAACTATGACAGCTATAATTCAAACCATGACTTCTACAGCTACATTTACACAAGTTGTAACTGTTCAGCCTACAATGACAATCGTTTGGGAAAATAATTTTACTATAACAAATGCTATTGTTTATCCAAACCCATATAATCCAAAAAACGAGGATTTGAAAATGAATATATTAATAACTCAGGCGGCGTCGGAATTGAAGTTTAGGATATATACTGCAGCTTTCCGTAGGATAATGGAGGCCGAATGTGGGGCACAAAGTACAAAAGAAGTTACGGTTATTATTATGAAAGATCGATTAAAATATTTATCGTCTGGAATATACTATATTGTGGTGATTGGAAAATCAGTAGGTGGTATGAATGCTATATCAAAACCGCAAGAACTCATTATTCTAAAATAATATTGTATTAGTAATTAGGTTTGTTTCTATTGCTTTTTGTTGTGTGAAAAATCTTTCAACTTCTCCATGTTTCATATATCCCTTGCTTTGCCTTTATTCAATGATATAATGCTCCCATGAAAAAAATATTAATGATTTTATTTGCCATTGTTGTTATTGCCGTTAACATAGGCTGTGATCAGGTAAGCAAAGAGTATGCAAGAACACATTTTAAAGATAAACCTGATATCAGCATAGCAAATCATCTATTTGTGATTACTTATGCCGAAAACAATGGTGGTTTTCTAAGCGTGGGCTCAAATATTGATAAATCTATTAAACCAATAATAATGATAATAGTTCCTGTTATTGTTTTGGCTTTAGTTCTCATTTTTTTGTTTGTTGCAAAGAATATATCTACACTTGAACTATTCCTATTGTGCAATATTGTTGGTGGTGGTATGAGCAATATTTATGACCGTATTATTCATAATGGCTATGTGACGGATTTTTTAAATGTGGGTATTGGGAATATAAGAACTGGTGTTTTTAATATAGCAGATATGGCCATATTATTTGGACTTATAGGTTTAGTGATAATACAGTTCACAAAAAAAGGAACACCTAATTAATGAAATTAAAAAAAGAAGATATAGATTTTACATGCCAAAAATGTGGAGATTGTTGTAGGGTTGATGGATATGTGTTCTTAAAAAATGATGAGGCAAAAGCGATCATTGACTATCTTGAAATAAGCAAAGCCGATTTTAAAAAAAAGTTTACTGATTGGTTTTTGTTTCTGGGAACTGTGTTAAAACTTGATGCTGAAGGTTGTTGCTTCCTTATAGATGGCAGGTGTATTATATATCCAGTGAGACCGCTTCAATGTAAGACCTTTCCATATTGGAATAGGGTACTTAAGAGCCAAAAGGACTGGGAGTATATTACGACATATTGCCGTGGTGCGAAAATGGCAAAGCTAAATACAAAGAAAAATATTGTTGATAAGAAAAGTAACATAAAAGGAGATAGTAATGAGTAAACTAATTTTAATTTCTTTGTCTATAATTATCTTGGCACTATTGCTTACTGGTGGAACTCAATTATTACAGACGCATTTTGCTTCTCTTATTCCTGCTAATGATGTAAATATTACATATAGTGGCAGAGTGGATTTTTCTAAGTCAAAAGTCGTGCGTTTTGATTGGCCAGGGATATTGATATCAGTAAACTTTGAAGGCTCGTATATAGGGGCATCATTAACCGATGGTAATAATGACTATAATATATTCATTGATGGAAAACAAACAGGAGTGCTTGTTACTAAAGCAGGTATTGATAAATATAAACTGGCGGAAAAGTTATCAGCTGGAAAGCATTCATTAATATTATCCAGGCGTACAGAGGGTTATCAAGGTTTGGCTGTATTTAATGGCTTATTTTTGGACAAGGGGGCAAAGTTGTTGCCACCACCTGAGCGTCCCAAACGTAAAATGGAGTTTATTGGGGATTCGATAACGGTAGGTTTCGGAGTAGAAGGTCCAGGTATTACTTGTCCATCAGAAAGAGAGTTTAAAAATAATTGGAAGGCATTTAGTGCAGTGTCTGCAAGAAATTTAAATGCCGAATATCAAATAATTGCTATATCAGGAAGAGGGGTAGTTAAAAATTATGGAGAAAAAACAAATGTTTCTGCAGAACCTCTACCTATTTATTATGACAGAACATTGCAAAATGATGCAAACATAAAATGGAACTTCAAAGAATGGATACCAGATGTTGTAGTAATAAATCTTGGTACAAATGATTACTCAGCCCAGCCAATTCCTGATGAAAAAGTATTTGTAAAGGCCTATGCTGAATTAATTGTAAAAGTTAGATCTAATTATCCTGTCGCGCGTATATTTTGTTGTGTGGGACCAGTTGAATCACAAGAATTGAATAATTCTATAATTAAAGTTTTTGAATTAATTAAAGATAATAATGTTTATAGGGTTGATATGGCAAAATTGACTGAAGAAGAACTTGGTTGTGATTGGCATCCTAATGAAGCTGCTGCAAAACGCTTAGCTCAAGAATTAGTTGATAAAGTAAAGCCTGTTATGGGTTGGTAGATAGCAAAAAATTATTTATTGACTTTAATATTGTAAGTATTAAAATAATAATAACTAATTTGGGAGAACTTAATGAGAAAAGAAGCTCAGGCTGTTTTCAACGGTTTAAAACTTATAGGCGTGGCAATTCCTAAAATAAGGAAAGCTCATCCTGAGTTATTTATTAAAACTGGCATAGGAAAACTTCCAGAAGCAATATTTGAAAATATTAAGAAAAATAATCCTAAATTAACTGATGAAAGTAGTGCTTTTCTTTTGTATTTTACTGGAAATCTTGTAGAGTTTGTAACAGGCGATTATACAAATGCAAATGAAGATAAGACAGAAGCTATTGCTAATGCTCATGAAGGATTGCAGGTTATGGAGGCGGCAATAGTTTATCTCAAGGAAAATAAGCCTGAGATATTTTCAGAAGCTGAGGCAATAACTGTACCAGCTAATATTATGGGGTTTATAACTGAAATGAAGTATAAAATAAGTCCCCAAGCTGTATCTTTTTTGGAACAGTTTTTGGGTTTTGTATCGTTTAATTTAGAAAAAGGTTTCATTCAATATGATCCAGGTAAGAAGCATGCACCAAGACAAATGGATTTATTTTAAAATACTAATAGAAGAGGTGGAAAATGGCAGAACTTTTTAAGTATGAAATAGTAAAGAAATTAGGAACAATTGGACAGGAATCAAAGGGCTGGGCAAAAGAAATTAATTTAATTTCATGGAATGATAGAAAACCAAAGCTGGATATTAGACAATGGACAACTGATGGCAAAAAAATGGGAAAAGGTATCAGTTTAAATAAAGAAGAGCTTACAGGACTTAAAAAATTTCTTGAGGATACAGATTTAAACACTATTGATATAGAGTAAAGTACCTTGCTTTTATAAGTCATATCTGTTATAGTCCTTTAGAGAGGTTTTACATACAAGGTAAGTCAACCTTCAAGATGTGGTTTTATTTTTTGTTTTGTTGAGAGGTAGAAGTAGAAAAAGAACTTGCTTTGGAACAGACCCAGACAGGTTACTGTTTTAGAAGTGGTTCGAAGTTCTGCTTTTACCCGGGCTCAATCACATAAGGAGTCCGGGTTATTTTTTTTTAAAGCGTACTACACCGCTTACAAAATGCGGTAAATAATATGATAGTTTTGAGGAGATGAAATGGCAAAGATTAAGAACATTGCAATAGTGGCGCATGTTGACCACGGTAAGACTACACTGGTTGATGCTATGCTAAGGCAGTCAGGCGTATTTAAGTCATATCAAAAAGTTGAAGAACGCGTTATGGATTCTAATGACCTTGAAAAAGAAAGAGGTATAACTATATTTTCAAAAAATGCAGCCTTTCATTATAAAGATTATAAAATTAATATAGTAGATACTCCTGGACATGCGGACTTTGGTGGAGAAGTACAGCGTATTTTGAAGATGGTGGACTCGGTTCTGTTGGTAGTTGATGCTTATGAAGGTACAATGCCACAGACCAAATATGTTCTAAAAAAATCACTTGAACTTGGGCTTATGCCTATCGTGGTTATTAATAAAATAGACAGACCAAATGCCAGACCAGATGAGGTTGTTAATATGGTATTTGATCTTTTTGTAGAATTAAATGCTGCGGATGATCAGCTGGAATTTCCTATTATATTTGCATCAGCCAGAGACGGCATAGCAAAAAATCATATGAAAGATACTGACACGGATTTAACCGCACTTTTTGAAATGATAATTAACCATGTTGAAGATACTATGGGAGAAGCGGATAAGCCTTTACAGTTTCTTACATCGGCAATATCTTATGATAATTATCTTGGAAAACTTGGAACTGGTAAAATTTGTCACGGAAGAATAAAGCAGGGTGATGAAGTTGTACTTATGAAAAGAGATGGCACGAGATTACTACATAAAGTTACCAAGTTATTTGTTTTTGAAGGTATGGTAAAGTCCGAAGTAAAAGAAGCTGAGGCAGGAGATATAGTCACTATAGCAGGTATGGATACCATAGATGTAGGCGAGACAGTTGCTGACAAAGAAAATCCTGTCGAGCTTCCTACCATAGATATCGACAGACCTACTATGTCCATGAGATTTATTGTAAACAATTCTCCATTTGCTGGGCGTGAAGGAAAGTTTGTTACTTCCCGTAATATAAGGGAAAGACTTGACAAAGAACTCCAGACCAATGTGAGTATCATAGTTGAAGACGGAGAAACGCAGGATACATTTATAGTAAAAGGAAGAGGCGAGATGCAGCTTGGCATACTTATAGAAAATATGCGTCGCGAAGGATTTGAACTACAGGTTTCAAAACCTGAAGTAATATTTCATGAAAAAAAAGGCGAGAAGCTTGAGCCTATCGAACATTGTATAATAGATGTATCAAATGATTTTGTGGGAACTGTAATAGAAAAAATGGGTGTTAGAAAAGGAACCATGACAAATATGGTTCAGGGTAATGACGGTTATACCAGACTTGAATTTATGGTTCCTACCAGAGGTCTTTTGGGATTCAGAAATGAATTCATGACTGAGACACGCGGAACAGGTATAATCAATCATAGCTTCCATGAATATGGACCATACCGCGGAGAAGTTCCTACAAGAACGAGAGGCGTGCTCGTGGTTATGGAAGAAGGCGTATCAGTAGCGTATGCTATGGATAAATTACAAGATAGAGGAAAATTCTTTATTGATTCTGGGGCTGATGTATATGCTGGAATGATAGCCGGAGAAAATAGTCGCGAAGGCGATATGGTTATCAATATATGTAAAGAGAAAAAAATGTCAAATATGAGATCAACAGGAACAGATGCTGCTATTAGACTTGAAACACCACGTAAGTTTTCTTTGGAGCAGGCAATGGAATATATTGCAGATGACGAGTTACTTGAAATAACACCTTCAAATATAAGAATGAGAAAAAAAGTTCTTGATGCGAATAAAAGAAAAAGAGCGACTATAGAAATACAGAATATGAATTAACAATTTTTTGGACGATTTAAATAAGTTATAGAAAAAAATAAAAAAAACCACGGGTGAGAATCCGTGGTTTTTTTTATGGGTTCTTTCTGGCTATCGTTATTAGTGACTGTCCAAAAGGTGGCTTGATGATGGATTCAAGTGGTTTTATTATTGGCACCAGTATTGAGTTCATTATATTTGCCTGATATTCAGGTAACAATTTTCTTTTTAATACTCTGCTATTAAAAGCCCAGCCGAGTGCTCCAATCCAATTCATATAAAATATTTTTTCTATTATAAAGCCATTATCATTAAATAGTGCTGTCATATCAGGCTTTTCATATCTTTTGTGATGACCAACCTGCGAGTCTATTTCACCGTAAGCAAATTTCATTGCGGGTACAAGTATGACAGCCCTGCCATTTGGCTGAAGCATATCATATATATATTTGATTGCATCGCGTTCTTTTTCTATATGCTCTAAGACATTCAAAACCACAACTGTATCAAATTTTTTTCCTGGTAGAGCATGAATGGGATTTAGAACATCTCCTGATACTATGGTAATATCTGATTTATCTTTGTATTTTTCTTTTGCCACATTTACAAAGCGTTCTTCTATATCTATTCCAGTTATTTTTCTTTCTGGGGAGATTAGATAATCAATCATATTTCCTATACCACAACCTATCTCGAGTATGTCATGTCCTATGTAGGATTTTATATTGTCGTAAATCCACCTATTATAATTATTTAATTTTTGAAGTTTGTAAATGGAATCTGCCAGTGCTTCTGTATCCAATTTGTCCTGCTTTTTTTTAGCCAAAGGGCCGTCTGATAAAATAAACAAATAATTATATCATATATAATATTTTATATGTAATAAATGAAAGAGCTGTTAATGTACTTAAGAACAGGGGATAATAACATAGAAATTAATTGTATATTTTTTTTAATAAGATATTATTCTTGCATAGCAGTTAGATTTCTGCAAAATTCTCTATTTAAACAATTTTAATAATGTATAAAACATCAATAAAATATGAGGTTTATTTGAATTGCAGTGGGATGCCATGGAAAAGTGAAAATATCTGTAATTTTAAGTATTATTTGCTTGACTTATATCTTTGTTTTTGTTAAATTTTATACTCTACTGATTTCATGGTAGAGTTTAATTTTTTATATATATTTTTATGGAGAAATACAGAGAATTGAAATTTAAATGAGCCTCCAAGATAGGTGTGCTTGTTGTTTTTCTATTTTGTGGTTTCATTTTTTTTATTTGTTTGCCCATGTAGCTCAGTTTGGTGAGAGCGCATCCTTGGTAAGGATGAGGTCGTCGGTTCAACTCCGATCGTGGGCTCCAGTGGAAAATTGCGTAGCGATTTTTCACCGAGAAGTCGACAATTAAAAATTGAGATATATATAAGAAAATCGACTTCGGTTTATTTTCTGTTCTTGATTTCGAAAGTTGGCTGGCGGAGAAAAATGTTACGCATGAGTAAAATATAAAATATAAAAAAATATTTATCAGGAGGAAGAAAAATGGGAAAACAGAAATTTGACAGAACGAAACCGCACGTGAA
>JBAXIL010000033.1:0-19643 GCA_037138355.1 bacterium | reverse complement strand
ACTAAATATTTATAAAAGTTTTTTACCGCCACTAATGACCTGGCAATAGACAAAGAAGCGTGTTTGCTGTTTTTTAATTCAAAGATAAAATCAAGAAGAGTGTCTTCGTCTGCTGAAGTTATTTCATTTTTTTTCAGAAACTGATTGAATATTTCAAGGTCTGATTTATATGCCTTCAAGGTGTTCTCAGCGAGTCCTTTTTCAAACTGTATAAAGTTAAGAAAGGCATCTATTAGTTCTTGTGAAATCATATAACCGCCTTATTTTAATAACAAATGCCGAACTTTATTTAAACGATTTAAAGCTTTTTTATCCTTAAATATCTTTCCCTCTTCGTCCATATCCTTAAACTTTAGTACCGCAACTGTCTTTATATTGTTTACCGCAAAAAACGACCTTATCTCACTCTCTGCTGGTTTGAAATATTTATCTTTTACATCCCCTTGCGTCAATATAATAATTCCTTTTTTATTTCCATCCTTAATTTTTTTATACCACTGTACTTGATTTCTATCTATGAAGTTTTTCAAAGCCCCTGGTACACCTGTGAAATAAATAGGAGTTGCTACTATAACAATATCAGCTTTTTCAACTGACTCAATTAGCGTATCTGCCTCATCATTAAATACACATTTTAAAGTAACTTTACACTTATCACAGGCATTACAAGGCTGGATTTTAAGATTATTAATAGCAACCATTTCGACGATTTGATTGACTTTACTAATTAAGTAGGTAGCCGCTAAAGCCGAATTGCTTCCACTTCTCGGACTTGCGGAAATAACTAATATATTAGTCTTTTGCATTTAGGTCTAAGTAATCTTCTAAATATGAACGCAATAATTCCGCCACTGCCCAAGCATGTGAAGTTCTCCCGCGAGCATTATACGGGAAATTACCATCAAACATTTCCGAAACAGTTCCTAATCCTGCAGTTTTTAAATGTTCAAAAATCGGTTCATATACCGTTTCAATAAAAGCCAGAGAATCTTTTCCCTTACCAAAAGTTTTTAAATACGCAGTTACAAAATGCCCTATGGTCCAAGCCCAAACTGTACCCTGATGTGCTGCAGCATCGCGAGTTGCTTGATTTCCATCATAACGGGCCTTAAAATTATTATTCATATTTGACAATGTCCGCAAACCAAAAGAAGTATACAACTCTTTGATTATAGAGTTCATTATCATTTCTTTCTTATCTGCATCATCAATTAAGACAAAAGGTAAACTTATTGCCATAATCTGATTTGGTCTAATACTCGCGTCCTTATTTCCATTTTCCAGACAATCATAAAGACTTCCATCTTCTTCATTCCAAAATTTTTCATTAAAACTTTTATATATTTTTTCAGCCATTTCTTTATAACCGTTTGCCATTTCAGTTTCATTATTATGGATTGTGATATACTCCATTATTTTTATTGCATTATACCAAAGGGCATTAACTTCTACAGCTTTTCCCTGTCTTGCTGTAGGAGTAGTTCCACCGACTTTAGTGTCCATCCATGTTAACTGTAACCCCTGATATCCAGCATAGAGCAGGCCATCATCATCCATATGTATATTATAGTCAGTGCCTTCTACATGTTTTTGTATTATCCAAGTAAGTCTTTTAAAAAAATCTCCATTTTTATCCACAAGTGCATAATCTTTTGTGTATTCCAAATATTTATATAGCGCATAAAAAAACCACAAAGTAGTATCTACAGAAGTATATTTTATGTCATTTTTATTCATAGTCATAATAAATGGAAGGAGCCCATTTTTTTCATACTTCAAAGAATCAATTAGTATGCTTTTTGCTTCGTCAAACTTTTTAAGAACAAGATAAAGTCCTGGCATAGCAGCAAAAGTATCCCTAAACCATATATAGTTTGGATACGGATAACCTGTTAAGACCATTGGTTTATCTTCATTATCTTTTATGGCAAATGATTCAGCGGCAAATATAAGCTGTTGTATGTTGGTGCTGTAATCATCATCTCGCATGCATGCCCCAACTTCGTGGCACAAATCCTTTACTTGTTTCATTTGTGTTTTATATTTGGCATGTAACTTTTCAGCGCTTACATTTTCCATATCGTCTGTTGAAAATATTATGGACTTTGGTTTATTGTATTCTATTTCCATATTAAAAATACCTACATTATATAAATCCTCTACAGAGTCAAAACCTGACTGGGCTTCTCTCAAATAAGTAAAATCTCTGTACCATACTCCATTAAGAGTAAACTCTGATTTGTCCGGATTATATATATAAGCAGGCGGAACATTTTTATATGGCTGTATTTTTATTTTTTCCTGGGATATAACTTCAGCATTTGCTTCAAAGATATTAATTTCACGCAATACAGTTTCTGTTTCCCTAAATGCAATAAATGGCTTCACATGAAGCTTCACAAAAGAATTTGGAGTTAAAACCGTATAAGTGATAACAATAGTGTTTGTGTCTTTCATTAGATATATTTCTTTTTTTAACCTGACATTATCTATAAGAAAAAGAAAAGTCACCATATCATCTTTTAAAGTAAAGTTTTCGAGGTGCGAGTAACCCTTAGGATATATGGTTTCTTTATATTTGTGAGTTGAAATACTGTATATGTTACCTGCTATTTCTACATCTTCATCGCAGTTAGGGAAAATAACGATACGAGTGTCTATACCTGGGTATTTTGCAACTAATAGCCCATGATGTTTTCTTGTATTACTCATAAGGATGGTGGAAGATGAATAACTGCCCATCTTGTTTGTAATAATCCACTCTTTTTCTATCGCAGCATTAAAATCATTGCAAATGTGCCGTCCGAAAGAAATCATCGTTTCGCCCCCCTCTTTTCGATATAATAACCCTTATGCCTCAAACATTATTTATATTTATTATATTTCTTTATTCCCATTCAATTGTTGCAGGCGGTTTATTTGATATATCATACACCACCCTATTTACACCTTTTACTTCATTAATTACTCTTGAGCTTATAGAGTTTAAAACATCATAAGGCAGTTTTACCCACTCAGCCGTCATGCCATCTTTTGAATCGACAGCTCTTAGAGCTATCACATTTTCATAAGTCCTCAAATCACCCATGACACCAACTGTCTTAATAGGAAGTAAAACTCCAAAGGACTGCCATATTTTAAAATATAATCCAGCTTTTTTTATTTCTTCTACTATAATATTATCTGCTTTTTTTAGAATTGTAGTTCTTTCTTTTGTAATATCACCAAGTATCCTCACAGCAAGACCTGGTCCTGGAAAAGGTTGACGCCACAAAACATCCTGTGCTATGCCAAGCTTTTTCCCTATTTCTCTTACTTCGTCTTTAAATAAAAACTTCAGCGGTTCTATGAGCTTCATTTCCATTTTTTCAGGCAGTCCGCCTACATTGTGATGCGACTTTATCATAGCAGAAGGTCCCTTAACAGAAACGCTCTCTATAATATCTGGATAAAGTGTTCCTTGTGCAAGAAATTCAAAACGACCCATTTTTTTCTTTAATTTTTTTGTATGCTTTTCAAAAACTTCTATAAAATAATTCCCTATGATTTTTCTTTTTTTCTCTGGGTCAGTAACTTTTTTTAATCTTTTCAAAAATTCATCTGCGGCTTTTATCAGAGTTACTTTTATGCCGAGCTTTTTAAACATTTCCATAACTTTTTTATCTTCGTCAAGTCTTAGCATTCCATTATCTACGAACACACAGGTCAATCTATCTCCTACAGCTTTACTAATTAGCACCGAAGCCACTGTCGAATCCACTCCGCCCGAAACACCACAAAGCACTCTTTCATTGCCAACTCTGTTTTTTATTTCTTCTACAGCCGTTTTTATATATGACTCTGGAGTCCAGTTCTGTTTTGCTTTGCATATATCAACACAGAAATTTTCAAGTATTATTTTGCCATTTTTCGTATGTACTACTTCAGGGTGAAACTGTATACCCCATATCTTTTTTTCAGTATTTGAAATAACCGCAAAGTCAGAACTTTCGGTGACAGCAATAGTTTTAAATCCTATAGGACTTTTTACAAGTTTGTCCCCATGGCTCATCCAAACTATTTCCTGCTTAAAAAGCTGGTTTAAAAGCTGTTCTTTTACTTCTATCTTAAGCTCTGTAAAACCGTATTCCCTATGGTCTGATTTTTCAACTTTTCCACCGAATTTTTTTGCTATTACCTGCATGCCATAACATATACCAAGTATAGGTAGCCCTAAATCAAATATCTTCATATCAGGTAAAGGCGGTTTTTTATCATAAATAGACGCCGGACTACCGGATAAAATAATGCCTTTTGGGGCTATTTGTTTTATTTTTTCTATAGATGTATTAAAAGGGACTATCTCAGAATATATGTCCATTTCTCTTACTCTACGCGCTATAAGTTGCGTGTACTGTGAACCAAAATCTAAAACTAAAATAGTATCATGTTTCATTATGTTCTTCCTTTGTTTTTTTTTACTTCATTATCCTGTAATTTGGTGCTTCATTTGTTATGGCTATATCATGAGGATGACTTTCTTTAAGTCCCGCACTACTTATTTTCATAAAACTTGTATTTTCTTTAAGCTCTTTTATATTTTTAACTCCACAGTAGCCCATGCCAGCGCGTACTCCACCCATTAACTGATGGACTGTAGATGCCAATGCTCCGCGGAAAGGTACGCGTCCTTCTATACCTTCTGGAACAAGTTTTTCTTCTTCTTCTTCCCATTGAAAATATCTTTCTCTGCCGCCGCGTTTTTTCATAGCAGCCAGTGAACCCATACCGCGATGTACCTTAAAACTTCTGCCATCAAGTAAGACTGATTCGCCTGGCGATTCTTCAGTACCTGCAAACAAGCTACCTATCATAACCGTATCTGCGCCTGCTGCTAAAGCTTTAGTAATATCTCCTGAATATTTTATTCCACCATCAGCGATTACTGATACTCCTGCTTTATTGGCTGCCTTGACTACATCCATGATTGCAGTAATCTGTGGGACTCCTATGCCTGCAATAATTCTTGTAGTACATATGGACCCTGGACCCATTCCCACTTTTAATCCGTCCGCTCCAGCTTTTATTAAATCTCGTGCTGCTGCTTCTGTGGCTATATTTCCACCAATGATATCAATATTTTTAAACCGTTTTTTTAATTCCTTAACTGCTCTTAACACTGAATCAGAATGTCCATGTGCCGTATCTACGATAAGTGCGTCAACTCCGGCATTGACTAAAGCCTGCGCGCGATCAAATAATTCATCAGATGGGCCCACCGCTGCTGCTACCATTAATCTACCAAAGCTATCTTTAGCAGCAAATGGATGCTTAAGTCTTTTTTCTATGTCTTTTATTGTAATCAAACCTTTAAGTTCAAAATCTTTATTTACTACTGGTAATTTTTCTATTCTGTTTTTGTGAAGTATTTCTTGTGCTTTTTCAAGTGAGATTCCGCTACTGGCTGTTATCAATCTCTCTTTAGGTGTCATAAGTTCACTTATATTTTGTTTTCTGTTTTGGACAAAACGCAAATCTCTATTTGTAAGTATGCCGACTAATTTTTTTCCTTCAGTGACAGGAAAACCAGAAACATTATATTTATTCATATATTCCGCTGCCTGAGCTACAGTTGAGTCCAGATGAAGCGTTATAGGATCTAAAATCATTCCACTCTCGGAGCGTTTTACCTTATCTACTTCCTTTGCCTGTTCTTCTATGGTCAAGTTTTTATGAATTACGCCTATGCCGCCTTCTTGCGCTATAGCAATCGCAAGCTTTGCCTCGGTTACAGTATCCATAGCGGCAGAAACCAATGGAATATTTATAGAAATATTCCTCGAAAATTTCGTTTTTAATTCTACTTCTCTGGGAAGCACACTTGACCTTTGCGGAATAAGTAATACATCATCAAAAGTTAGGCCTTCTTTTTGGATTTTGTTTTTTGGCAATACTTTACGGGTCATAGGGTTTATCTCCTTTCTATTTAATATATCATTTTTTAGAAAATCAGTCAAAGTTTAATTTACCCAATTATGAAACGATTAAAAAGATTTTTTAAGAACAATTATAGTAAATATTCATTAAAATTATTATATTCTGCTATAGTAATTTATTTGAATGATAATTAAGTAAGTTTTATGTTAATATTTATTTTATTAACTTTAAATAAAATTTGTGTATAACTATATAAATACCTTATTATTATGATTATTTAATGAAAGTTTGTCCACAGCTTACACACATTCGTTATTTCAACAAAACGCCTTATTTCAAATGGTATTTATGGTTTTTGGTTGTAATACACACAGTATTCTCACAACTATCATATAAACACCTATAGCAATCATATTTTCGGTGTTTTTTACTGCCAAGAAACTTACAAAGAGAAATTAAAAAACTTTAACCCAATAATAAAATCCATGCAGACATTGTTAATATTGAGAGTAGAGTGGTTGCCATAATAATAGCAGCGGTGAGTTCCCCATCTCCTTTATATTGCTTTACCATAATATAGGTAGACAAAGCCGATGGAAATGAGAAAGTCATAACAGCCACCTTAAACTCAAGGCCTGTTAAAGGAATTAAATATGTAAATATAAAAAAACTTATTGCTGGCTGTATTATTAATTTTAAGGCAGAAGAAATTACCACCAGCATTTTATCTTTATTGATTGTTGATATTTTAAGTCCTGCTCCAACTGCTATTAACATGAGTGGCGACCCCATAGAAGAAATGAGATCAACTGTATTTACAGCAAACTGTGGAAGCCTAATTTTAAAATAAGAAAAAGCAATACCTACAATTGAACTAATTACGAGTGGGTCAGTAAATACATGGTAAACAATTCCTTTTGTATTTTTATCTTTATCCCTGTATAAGATTTTTAAATAAATTATGGAAAATGTAATTGTAACAGGAGCGATAAAACCTGTTAACACGCTTATCTCAGCTAAGGCTAACTGCCCATAAGCGTGCAGTATGAGTGGAAAACCAATATAAGCAATATTTGTTCTGAATGTTGGCAGCACAAAGCCAGCGCGTTTTTCTTTTGGATATGCCAAAGCAATAACCGCGGCTATTATAAATACTATAAATGCACCTGCATATATTCCTACGACCATACGAATGTTTACAATAGTTTCAAAAGGTGACTTATATATGCTTATAAAAATCATGGCAGGTAAAAGAAGATAGTAAGCAATATTATTTAAAAACTTTTCAACAGCATCATCTATGATTTTTGTTTTTCTAAAAAAATATCCCATAGCCACAATTAAAAATACTGGCACTATGGAATTAATAATCAGTTCCATTTACATCATCTCCCTTAAAGTTCCAAAGTCACTTAAAGAATATTTTGGTTTAAGTTTTTTGATTATTTTTTTATCTGCGTATCCATATTCTAAATAAACGCAATCTACTCCAGCATTATTCGCTGTTTCCACATCATACTGGCTATCGCCTACAAATAGCACTTCGGACTTATCTAACTGATATTTTTTCATAAGATAAAAAACCACAAAAGGATCTGGCTTGCGTCTCAAAACATCATCACTCCCTAAAGTAATATCAAAATATTTATCTATTCCAAGTTCCTTATTTATATTTTCTACATATCTTTTAAGCTTGTTTGAAGCTATGGCAAGTACGACTCCCTTATCATGCAAATTTTTCAAGGTCTGCTTTACATTTTTGTATATTTTCAAGCCCTTCTTATACTTCACATCATAAATAGCGCGATATATTTTAATTAAAGCTTTAATTCCTATTTGTTTTACCTGCTTTGGAAATAAATCAGCAAGAAAATTGTCAAGTCCAGTTCCTACTGCTTGTACAATTAACTTTCTTTCAAAGGCCTTCATTTTATATTTCTTTGCCATTTCATTTGCAGTATGCCATATACCTGTGGCACTATCAACCAGCGTCCCGTCAAAATCAAAAATAATAAGCTTGTATTTGTTTTCAGAAACTATAGTGTCTTCATGTGAGTAAGGTGGTGCACAAACACATAGTATTTTTATATCAATTTTTCCTGTATTGATTAGCTTATGACTTGTCCCAGGTGGTATGAGCACCCCGTCACCTGTTTTTACCGAAATTTTTTCTTTTCCGTTAAATATCATAATGCCTTTTCCCTGCGTGAAGTAATAGATTTCTTCACTCTTCATATGCTTATGTGTCATAGTAGCTTTGCCTTTAACAATAACAGCTTCTGCAAGAGATAAGTTTTTAACCTTCGCATTTGTCAAATCAAGTATAGAGCGAATAATCGAGGAATCTTTTGTAATAAAAGGCCTGGCTTCGTTTAAATTGTTTATATTAATCTTCACTATTAACCTTTCTCAATCATATTTTATTCAACAATATCCTTCTTCAAAGGCATTCTTATTTGTTTTCTGTTTTCAAAAATCACTATTTCTTTTACTTGCAACTTGTCGAGCATTTCATAACCCTGCTTTAAACCATAAAAAGAATCTCTCAGCGTGTGACTGTCAGAACCTATAAATATCGAGTTTCCACCCATCTTTATATAGGCTTTTATTACATTTTCATCTGGTATTAGCTCTCTTGCTGGATGTCTAAGTCCAGAACAATTAACTTCAAGTGCCAATTTATTTTTTATAATTACTTTTAGGATATCATCAATTTCTTTTTGATACTTTTCATATGAATATTCTTTATACAATCTATTGCCCTGTCTGTGTACCAGCGTTAAGTGTGCCACAGCATCAAACTTGCCATACGAAACAAGCTTGTATATTTCTTCAAAATATTTTTTATACGCATCATCATAAGTCTTATACCGTTTAAAATATTCTTCAAATACAGGAGTGGCACCATCTATCCAGTGAACAGAAGCCATAATGAAATCAAAAGCTTTTCCGTCCATATATCTATCATATAGCTCAGTATATATATTGGGTTCGCCTACTTCCACACCTTTTATAAGACCTGGAAAATCTTTTTTTGCCTCGTCAACTGCTTTTGAATATTTATCATAATCCAAATACATATAACTCTGCGGATGATTATTATGAAAATCCAAATGTTCTGTTAAACCCAAAAACTGTATATCTTCTTTATATGCTTTTTTTATCAATACCTCAATACTCTGTTCTGCATCCCAAGAGTGAGTCGTATGCAGGTGAAGGTCAGTATAATTATACATTTACACATCCATTAGATTTTATTTACATGCCAAGAAACTAATTCACAAAAAAAAGCCAAAAACTTCCAGCCAACACTTGTCCAACACTTTTTTGGCTTTTAGCTTTTGGCTTCGTTCACTTACTTGTCAGAGGAAGTACAAAACAACGCCGGTGTATAAGCCGGATTCTGTTTCCGCTATAACGCGTAAGCGCGATAACGGATGATGACAATTACTCTATGCAGCCTACCCGGGCATAAGGACTGAAGTTGTCCCGCTCTGTTTTTTGCCTTACGGCTAAAACAGAACTATTGCCCTCTATTTGGCCTTGCTCCCGGCGGGGTTTTCAATGCCGTATGCCTCACGGAATACGCGGTAAGCTCTTACCTCACCTTTTCACCCTTACCATTTATTTTCCATAGCTTGCGCTACTTCAAATAACTGGCGGTTTATTTTCTGTTGCACTATCCATCACAGCGGCTTAACCCGCCATGCCCTGGCTTTCACCAGGCACCGCACTTCTTGGAGTCCGGACTTTCCTCCGGGAAATACTTACTTTTTGGCGTTGACCTCAGGGTCTGGAGCGCTTTTTTCTCCTGGGACTGCTCCTACAACTTCTCTCGGAGCCCCTGGGATCGGTTTAAAGTATTTCTCGGTAGCCATCTGCACCGGCGTTATTTTGCCTTCCTCTGTCAAAGGCAAAGCTTTGTATTTTTTCTTTTGAGCTACCCAACTATAAGGAAAGATTTTTAGCTTTCCGTTAAAATCATCTGCTGATTCATTATACTCTGGTTTTGTGGGTTCATATTCTTTTATGTATTCCTGTGTCATATTTCCCCACTCCATATATGAAAATCTTTTCTTTCTCAAGTCCACTCTTGAATTATAAAAACTTATTACAGTGTTGACTTCCTGTTCAAACTGCTTAAGCAAAGGCACTTTTTCTTCGAGTGTGTCTCCACCTATGATTCTGCTTCTTATGTCAATTGTCTTATCAAAAGCTTGATAGTCCACATTCTTTATTTTATCCTGTGTGAGCAATTTCTTTAAAGCAATAGTCTGATCCGCTAATCTATTTGCAAAATATTCTGTTTTGCTCCAGTCTTGCTCAATATATTTCAGCTTTTGAACCATAAAAGTATCAAAAAGTTGATTGAAATACACAGCACTTATGAATGCTCCCAGTAAAAATCCTACAATGGTAAAGATTAATATCTGAACCTGAATAAATGTAAGTTTCTTTTTTACTTTAACTTTAGCGGCCATAAAGCCTCCTATTTTGCTGTTTACAAATGTTCCTAATTATAACAACACTCAAGACGCTTGTCAACGATTCTAAGCATTTACCTACTTATAACTAATTTTCTGGATTTTGTCTTTTCTTCCCTGTTTTCATACTTTGTTTTCACACTATAAAAGTAGACTCCAGGCGCCAAATCCATGGTTTGCACTGTTATTTTGCCTTGGCCTGTCGCATTTTCTATGGTTTCAATCGCTTTTCTTCCATCAAAAGTATATATATTAATCGTAATTATTGCAGTGCCCTGAATATCATAAAGCATATATATCACTCCGCCTGCCTTGGCAGGATTAGGATAAAGGACATTTTTAAAACTCTCATAAACTGCCAGCGCTAAGGTCGGCGTAGGTTGTGGCGTATTAGTTTGTGTTGCCGTCTGAATCACTGTATTTGTCTGCGTTATAGTGGTGGTATTAGTAGCAGTGTCTGTCATGGTTAAAGTGTAAGTAGCTGTAAAAGTTTTTGTCACAGTATTTGTAAAAGTATTTGTCACTGTGTTTGTAAATGTTCTTGTCGCTGTATTTGTATAAGTATTTGTATAAGTTTGAGTTACTGTTGATGTAATAGTATCTGTATCCAGAGCTGTCTGCGTTAGCGTCGCAGTTGCAGTATCTGTGATTGTATCTGTCACAGTATCTGTGAAGGTTTCAGTTTCAGCAAAAAGCAAACCCGCTGAAAATAAAATCACTAAGAGTATCAAAAACTTTTTCATATTGCTCCTTTTTCCTGTAGCGTTATTCTATTAATTCAGTAACTTTATCCAATGTTTTAATATCTCATTATTTCTTTCAAAATACATAGCTCGTTCAAAATATTGCTTTGCGTTTTTATTGTCTCTCATATTGTAATAACATATTCCAAGCTTTTGAAAGAAAGATGATTTTTCATTATCTTTCATATCTTCAATTTCTTTCCAATAAAGTAGATTTACATATTCATAGTATCTAACTGCCAACCTATATTGTTTATTGTCATAATAGTAATTACCCGATTTCATATAACCACCAAAAGTTTCTCCGGACTTTGCATTGGAAGTTTCTGTTTTTTCTTTTCCAAATGTGCCAGATATAGAAAGCTTATGTGTATCACCAGCAATAGAGTCAGGCACAAAAGCATAAGAGAAATAAGTTTCACTTATATTCATACCAAAACCTGCTGAGAATTTAAGTTCTTGTTTATTTCCCAAAGTAAAACCGCCCCTTAAAACAAGCTCATTAAAAACAGTATAGTCAAATCCCACCCCTGCCAAGAGGGCTTGTTCATATATTAAATAATCTGCAGACGCTGTTAGCTTCACTAAATCAAGTGTCTTATTTTTTATTTTATATGAAAGCCCTGCCTTTAAATCAAGTGGCAGTGCAAAATCATTATCCTTAGTTGAAATATTACACACAGAAAAACCAAGATTGATATCTTCATTAAATAAAGTTTCCAATATCACACCCAAATCCACCGCTCCTGAAACATTTGATGTGCCTGCAAGATTTTCATTGATAAGCTTAAGAGCCGCACCCAAGCTAAAATTTTCGAATTTTTTAGCGTATATCACAGACCCATATATTGAAAAAGGATTTTCTATACGACCAGTCAAAACTGGATACAAATTTTCATCCACTCCTATTCCACTATATGCTCCAAAATCTACATACGAAATATTTGCTCCTATATTGCCAAAATCAAAATGCTTCACAACGCTTATTTTTTCCAGCGAGATATTAAGCGGCATAACTGAATGCATAGCAGAATATGCAAAGCTTTCTATTTCTGCTGCCGCAGCTGGATTGATATCAGAATAACCAACACCATAAGTGGCCGCTCCTGAATCAGGCCCTACTGCCGCCACTTCAGGGAAAGAATCTACAAGTAAATATGAAGACAAAGCAGTATTTCCAGCAAAAAGCTGGAAAACAAAAGTCAAAATAATGGCTGTAAAAACAAGTTTTTTCATTTATTTCCATCCTTTAATAATTGAAAAACAAGTCATATTATCATTAAAAAAACAGCGTGTCAATAAATCACACGCTTATTATTACCTTAATATGCCAGCATTACCTTAAAGATTAGGTTTCCGCTCAAATTGCCTTTATTATCAGACTGTCCTCTTACCCCTATATCTATTGGCACATTGAAGAATAGCTCTGTTTCTAAATGCAGCGCCGCACCATAAGACATATTGCTTTCCATTTCAGTAAATGCCCCATCCACAAATACACTTGCCACTAAATCTTGAAAAAATATGTTGGGATTCCATAGCCCTCCATGCAATTCAAGCAAAGGTTTAAAAACCTCTGCACTACCGTAAACACCAGTTTTTCCAAAAACTTTACGAGTATATCCGCGCACCTCACCTATTATATCCGTATTAATTTTGGAAGCTTTCATTACCCCTGTTTGTATTTTTAATTCAGAATCACAAAGGTATTGGTTGAACTTTAATTCCGCCTTATATCCCTCAAAATATTTATTTGAGCCAAGCCACGGCTGTTGTATATACGAACCTAAAAATACTGAACCATTTGTTAAAGTAAAATTAAAATCAGCCGTCATACTTGGTATTAATTGTTTTTCATTATTTGCTCCAATAAATGCATACGCCAAAGCTGGTCTTACTCCAGACAAACCTCCAAGCGAACTTACAAAAACAGGACCTTGTACTGACAAATCAAAATATGAATCAAGTGAACGATAATTCAAACCTATACTTATAGGATCCAAAAAATACATACCCATATTTATTATTGTTCCAGCTTTTTTTGAAACAGAATCATAAAATACCGAAGCATCATAACTAAAATCCTCAGCCGCATCCATGCCTGCGATCCCTATGCCAGCAGCATATTTTCCACCCTCACGAAAATCCAAATATGGATATCGTATTTTTGGATATAGTGTCGCCAGATTATCCAGATACGAACCTTTCGTATAAACCACTTTAGGAGTATTTTTTTTCTCCACGACAGGATAATTAACTGGACTTAATTTTACGGACTCAAATTTCTTTTTGTATATATCAAAACCTTTAAGATTAAGCCCCACAAAATATACTTCGTTATTTTCTTTATCAAAAGCCGTTTCATGTGCCATGCCATTATCTGTTATTCTATTTATTGTTTTATCTGTCATATCATAAAAATAAATACGCTTTGCCTTATTTTCATTGGATGAATAAAAAATCTTATTATCATAGACAGCACAGGCATCTTCAGTCCAAGGGGTGTCAATAATTTTTGTCAGAGTTTTTTCAATAATATTCATACTAAATATTCCACTGTTTTCATTTTCAGGTCTCGCTGACACTATATATATGTTTTCATTTTCAGTAGCGGAGATATTTGTGAGCGTATATGGGGTTTCAAAAAGTTCTTGCTTTGATTTTGTATTTGTATCAAAGATTATTATTTTAGAACCGTATTTGTATGTTTCTTTTTTTGAATAAATTATTGTTCCTGCTTTTGTCACACAAAATGCAGCAATACAATCCTCAAAAAGTTCTTTATCTTCACCTGTTGTCATATTTTTTTCATATAAAACAGAATCATAGCCATACCCAGACACAAAGCGATTAGGATAAGGAAAACCAATTTGCATAACACTATAGTATAATTTATTATCATATAGCTTAAGTCCAGCATTTATAGTATTAGGCCTGCTTATTACTTCCTTTTCTTCACCTGTTTTTAGATTATGCTGTATTACATTATGAAAGCCCCAAGTATCAAAAACCCCTGTTTTTACTGCTTTATTATTCACATAATACAAAGCCCCTTCATATATCACAGGAGAGTCCGTATAAAATCCCCTGTCTGATATTTTTTCGCCTTCCATTTTATAATTTTTATATTTTTCTTTTATATCAAGCGACCATTCTTTCCATAACTCTTCCGTTGATTTGCCATACACTTCCCGAAAAGTATTATCCATACTAAATACTGGCAAGACAAAAGCTAAATACGATAATAATGATGCTCCATAACTTTCAAAGAGCTTACTAAACTTTTCCTCTCCGTATGTTTTTGAAAGATAGCCAAAAAATTCGCCCCCATAAAGGTAAGGAGCATTGCCATAAGGCGTTTCAAAAGGCGAGTATGAGGCCTTCATAAGTTCTGGAGCTTTTCCTTCGGACACAAGCATTCCCATAAAAGATTCAAAACCAGAATCATTTAACCTGCCTGTATATGGAGCTAATTGTGACTCATTATAAGTTGTAATGCCTTCAAACATCCAGTTAGGAGCAAAAACATTTGGGGATAATATATCACCGAATATGTCACTTAAAAATGTTGGGGCTCCACTTTTTTTAAGCATTTGTAACATGTGCGTATATTCATGCACCATACCGACTCTAAACCAGCTTGCTTCCGTATCATCATAATTAAACAAGGCCATTTTAAAATAAACTGGATTTGCATAACCCTGTGAATACTGCCCCGCATCTTCCAGAATTATTGGCAGGTTCATAATTTTATTGCCTACAATTTTTTCAGGAATGGTTTTGTATGCCTCAAGTTCGGATAGCATAAGCGCTGCCCTGTCTTCATACCCTGGAGGAAAGAAAAGAGTGAACTGGTCGGTTTTATAAACTTGTAAATCAAAAGAAGCCGATAAACGGCAAACAGTCAAAATAAATAAAATTAATATCATGGAAATTTTTTTCATAAAAACTCCCGAACATATTTTAAGTTTTTGCGATACGAACTCAACCCTAACTACTATTTATTAATTTATATTTTATGCAGTTGTATGCTGGCTTTCCATTTAAGCTTATTGTTCATAATATATGCTTTTATTTTATCCAACTTAATCGCACCAAAAACAGGTTGAGCATATATCACACACTTCACAGGATGCTTTTGCAATATCTCAACAGCGTAATCCATATCTTTTTTTGAACTTATAACCAGCTTAAGCTGGTCCTTTGGTTTTAGCAAAGCCAAGTTAGAAAATAGCATTTTTTTATGTTCCCCAGAAGCTGGCAGTTTCAAATCCATGCTTATATTATCCGCGTTTACATTTTTAATGGAAACCGCCCCATTTGTTTCTACTGATATTATTTTGTCAAACCCTTTTATTTTTGACTGTTTAAGCTTTTGAACCTGTTTTATTAAAGACAAAACTTCCTGCTTTTGATTTAACGGTTCCCCGCCAGTTATATTAATGTATTTATAAGGACTTAACTTTATGATTTCAAGAAGTTCATTTACGCTTTTCAAATCACCTTTGGTATATGCCTGTTTAGTGTCGCACCACTTACACCTTAGATTACAACCAGTTAAGCGGATAAAGAGTGTGCCATAACCTTGATATTGACCTTCGCCTTCAATATCATAAAATATCTCATTTACTTTAATTTTTTTGCCTTTATGCGCCATAATTGCCCTCAATAATAACAATAACTATCGTTTTTTGCACGACTAAACCCCTTATTTAATATTTTTCTCTTGTTTTTTAGTCAAAAATCAATATAATCTTATTTTGCATATGAGACCTCTAAAAAGGTCCCTCATTAATTATATATATACTCAAGGAGCAAAAGTGAAGAAGTTATCTTTAGGCATTATACTCTTTTTCATTATATTTTCAAGCATACATGCTGAAAGTATTAATGTAAAAACAGGAAAAGCGTCTTATCTCAGATATGAACTCATAGACATGTATTGTGACTATGTACCTACTATTAGAAAATCTTTTTTAAACTTAAACAATATAGTTAACTTAAATAACCCTGCGGCAGTGACATGCACGGCAAAAGTTTTTTTCAATAATCATCTGGTACAAACAATCGGTGCTACAGAAGAAATACTTCTTCACTATAATGCTGTTTCGAAAAGCTGGTCAGGTTCTTGGCCTATCCCATGGAATCCAAATTTAGGTACTTATAAAGCAGTTATCACACTTGATACTGGTGCTAAAAAAATCTCTGAGAGTGTAAATTTTGAGATTACCAAAAGACAAACTCAACCTCTACCAAAAGGCTTTTGCGTTATGAATATAGAACCAGGAGATTCCATAATCACAAAAGTTCCAGGCGCCACTGGTAAGCCAGTAAAAATTTGGGAAAATTATATCCTGTGGGCTAAGTTTATGGGTGCCTCTGCACTTTGGCACTGCGTAGGTCAATCACAGATATGGAATACTTTTAAACCAGCAACTTTTCCTTGGGACAAAACAAGTGTCTCACAGATGTCCAGTTTAGGAAATGAATGTCACAAAAATGATATAAAATACGGTGCCTGGATTACCAGCTTCGTAGTTTTGGGAAATAGAAAGGACTTATCACCTTACAGACAATCTGTTTCCTATGATGCTGTAAATAATTTATTAAAACCTATGATATATGTTTCCATTCTTGATGAGAAAAGAAGAGAGGACTTGATAGACCTTCTTAAAAAAATGCAAGCAGACCCTGCCATAGATTATTTGGGAATGGATTATATGAGAACAGATTTTGGTGGACTTGAATACGCAGATAGCTTTGTAAATGATATGCCACTCTTAGACATACCACGCGACTGGAAAGCCATGACTGAAGAAGATAAAATGTTTTGGCTCGGTCGCAAATTAGAAATAGATAAGAGTCCCGCCTTTCTTGAATTATGGGACTGGTGGCGTGCACATAAAATGGCAACAGTCATAGTAGATATAAAAAAACGCGCTGGTATTACAAAACCTATGTGGGTTTTTTCGCTCACCTGGCGTCAGGGAAAAGAACATGGGCAAGATCCTTTAATGTTCATAGATGCAGGCGTGGACATAAACTCAGGAATGTATTATTCTGTAGAACACGACACCTATCCTTCTATGTTAAAAAGTTGGAAAGATTATTTAAAACAGGGACAGACAAACTTATGTGCCGGTCAATGCGTGGACTGGAATCTTTTAGGCAGAACTTATAGACCTTCTGGTCCTGAAGAACATTATTTAAGACAGAAGCTTTTAATAGATACTTTATTGCCAGTCAATCCAAGCTTGGGACTTTTCTGGCATGATTTAACCCGCGCTTTTAAAGGTTCTAAAGGACCTTACTCCACTATGGAGTGGGCAGTTGCTGGAGCTACTTCATTTTCATATTTGCGCACCAAACAAGATTTTTTTCCTTTTGAATCTAAGTGGGAACTTCCAGATTCTGTAAAGATTGGCGAAGTATTTACGATAGACATACAAGTAAAAAATAAAGGAAATGTTTCTATGGATTATTCTGTAAAACTTTTAAAAGTTTCTAACTTGGAAATGTTTGGCGACATAGTTCAAAAATTCATTTTAGCCCCTGGAGAAATAAAGACACTTACCTTTCAGGTGAAAGCCTTAGAAAGTGATTACAATAAAGATCATATGCAAATGATTGCTTATATGTTGCAATCTCAGGGACTCTCCACACAACAGAGATACTTTGATTTTAAATATATTGAGGTTAAGTAAATGACAAACGAAGACTTAAAACACATAAGAAACTTTTCAATTATAGCACACATAGACCACGGCAAATCAACTCTTGCCGATAGATTGTTAGAGTTTACTGGCACCATAGACAAACGCAAAATGAAAGCCCAGATTTTAGATTCTATGGACTTGGAACGCGAGCGCGGTATCACTATAAAAGCCAAAGCAGTTCAGCTAAAATATAAATACGAAGGACAGGAATACATGCTTAACTTAATTGATACTCCAGGACATGTGGATTTCACTTACGAAGTTTCGCGTTCTTTGATTGCTTCAGAAGGTGCCCTCCTCGTCATAGACGCTTCACAAGGTATAGAAGCACAGACCATGGCAAATGCCCACATAGCCAATATGCTTAACTTAAAATTGATACCTGTAATAAATAAAATAGACCTTCCTAATTCAGATATACCAAAAGCAAAGTTAGAACTTGAAGAACTCCTCGCCATACCTGCGGATGAAGCTGTTTTAGCAAGTGCCAAAGAAGGCATAGGAATTGAGGAAATACTCGCAAGTATAATAAAAAATATTCCGTCACCAAAAGGTGATATTAATAAACCTCTTAAAGCACTTATAATGGATGCGCAGTTTGATTTTTATAAAGGCGTAATTATTTTCATACGCCTTGTAGATGGGCATGTAAAAAGAGGCACAAGAGTTCGCATGATGGCTTCTAATAATGATTGGGAAATCGACCATGTGGGAGTTTTCAAACCAGGTATGGTAGAAGCAGATGAATTATTTGCAGGACAAGTTGGTTTTTTAACAGCAGGTATAAAAGCCTTAAGCGACATACGCATAGGCGACACAGTCACAGAGTTTGGAAATCCTTGCGATGCCCCATTGCCTGGCTACAAAGATATTAAACCTATGGTTTTCTGCGGTTTGTTCCCTGTCGTTTCTGAACAATACACAGAACTAAAAGATGCGCTTTCAAAACTAAAGTTAAACGACTCTTCGCTTTTTTATGAACCAGAATCATCTGAGGCCTTAGGCTTCGGATACCGCTGCGGCTTTTTAGGTCTGCTTCACATGGAAATCATACAGGAAAGATTAGAGCGCGAATACAATCTTAATCTTATTGCCACAGCACCCAATGTAGAATATAAAATCAAAACCACGAAAGATGAAATTTTAATCTGCGATAGCCCTTCATCTTTTCCTGACTTTTCATTTGTGGACCACATAGAAGAACCTTATGTAAAACTCAGCGTAATAACACCGGCAGAGTATTTAGGACCACTTATGCAGCTTTGCCAGCAACGCCGTGGCACTTATATAAACACAGAATATATTTCCCCTACCAGAGCGCTGCTTGTCTATGAAATACCACTTGCAGAAATTATATGGGATTTTTATGATAAGCTCAAATCCATGTCTAAGGGCTATGCTTCTATGGATTATGAATTGCTTGATTACAGAACTGCAGACCTAAAAAAAGTTGACATACTTGTTAATTTCGAAAAAGTAGATTCTCTTTCATTTATTACCCATCAGGATTTCGCATATCAAAAAGCTAAGGACTTAGTTGAAAGATTAAAAGAGGTTATCCCAAGACATATGTTCCAAGTTCCTATACAAGGCACCATAGGCGCCAATGTTATTTCCAGAGAGACCATACCTGCCATGAGAAAAAATGTTTTGGCAAAATGCTATGGTGGAGACATAACTCGTAAAAGAAAACTTTTAGAAAAGCAAAAAGAAGGAAAGAAAAGAATGAAGAGTATTGGCTCAGTAGATATCCCGCAAGAGGCCTTCCTTGCTATTTTAAAAGT
>JBAXIL010000032.1:0-20038 GCA_037138355.1 bacterium | reverse complement strand
CTTTGTCTTATACCAGCAGTTTATTCTTCTGCTTGGTATTCTCAGTTATTTCCTTATAACTCCGGTTCGTTTTCAGAAGCCACTGTAAATTACAATAGCCGTTCTTGGCATCTGCTTGATTTCTCTTATGTAGGTTATAACCTCGGTCAGACACCTTTGCAAACTGCGATTCCTTGCAATATACAAAACATTACTGGAACAGGTGATATAACACAGGAACTTCAGGACAAAATTAATACAGTTGGTTTGGCTGGTGGCGGTATAGTAAAAATACCAGCAGGCACTTATACCATAACTCAATCTTCAACCGGACATCCTATAGGGATTAATTATAATAATGTTTCTGTAGAAGGGGCTGGTAGTGGCTATACCATTATAAATGTTCCAAATACTCATGTTTACGATGACGCTTCAAATACTTTTGAAGGAACTTTTACTTTTGAAAAAAGCGCTTGGGCTTGGAACAAGGCCTGGGTTGATGGTGGTACGGATTTGTCTCATGTGACAAATGCTATTGCAGAAGGCGCCACATATATAACTGGTCTTACTAATCTCGCAAATGTTAATGTGGATTCTTGGATAGTTATACAGCAATATTTTTGGACGGCTTTTATTACCAATAACTCAGCAGGCACTTGGCCTACTGCAGACAGAGAATACACTTTCACATACTTAAGAAAAGTAATTTCTAAAGATGCTTCTGGTATCACCATTGACGCACCTATACCATATCCATTAAATCCTGCTAATAATATCATTTACATAAAATCCAGTGGAACAACTAAGGGAATGTTGGAAAATGTAGGCGTCTCAGGAATGACCATACAGTTTGCTGACAATAATAATGGAATAGCGGCGAATGGCAGAGCGGGTATGCCAGCTGGTTGTGCTGTGTATTTTGAAGGTGTGGTTAATGGTTGGGTAAAAGATGTTCACATTATTAATTTCCCGCGTTATGGAATACATCCTGATTACTCTGCACGCATAACCATAGAAGATTGTTTTATCAGCAAAACACAAGATTATGGCGGTGGTGGTGCTGGTTATGGTTTCTATGTAAATTGTTCGCAAAATATTCTTATAAAAAGATGTTTAGGACAAGAGGCAAGACATAACTTCATCTTAAGTCGCGCTCTGGCAAATTATGTCGTAATGACACAGTGCACTTCTTTAGCGGCTATGGAAAGCGAAGACACGCACTTTGGATTTTCGCACGCGATATTAAAAGATAAATATTATCAGGGAAATGGTAATGCTCTAAACGGCTATAACAGATGGACAACAAGCGGAAATGCGTATGAGTCGCTCGGCACTGGCGTGGTATGGAACTTTTATGGCGATGGATATCCTGGACCGTGGCATGGTGCTGAATTAAACTTGAGTCCTTCAAGTGATGGCTCTGCGATAGAAGTGGGTGTGGCAGGAAATTATACAGTCAATGATGGGGCTGGTTATGCAAACGCAGGAACATACTCGGCAGGAACTACAATAGGTAATAATGCGGGACTTCAGGTAGGGCCTGCTACTTGGAGGCAGAATGTTTTATATGAAGGTGTGGGTTTTCAAACCGGACTACAGCCAGATTCTTTATATGAAGAACAATTAAAAAACAGAGTCGGAAGTATATCAGACTGGACAAATATATGTTCTGAAGCCGCAACTTTTACGCCGGTTCCTACTATGACTCCGATTTTGACTCCTGGTTATCTTGTGTTTGATAGCGAAAGACCTGCTTGGGGAATTGGTCTTGGCAGTGCTGCAGCAACTCCTGCAAATACCTTAACCCCAGGAAATAATCCAAATGATGCTGGTCAAAACAAAACTATAAACGGTGCTGAAGCTTTTAGATTAAGCACTACTTCAGGTGACTGGGGAATAGTTTGTAATTTTGGTGGGCCACAGATAAACACAAGTACTATTGCAAAATTTGACGGTTGGGTATATATCACTAATACAAACTATAACTTTAGATTACAATTGCAAAATAATACAAATGACTTAGGAAGTTCTGTGGTAGTCAATAATACTTATGCCGATGGTGGGGCTTGGAATGTAAACTCATGGAATCACTTTCAGGTTTTGACTGCAGCTTTTGGTTACTCTGGAGATTTTAATGGTGTGGGTTTGAGAACTGGAACTCTGACTGCAAATAAAAATGCGTGGTTTGATGATTTTTATTTTATTCTTAATTCGGTGGCTTCAAGCACAAATACCCCAACTGCTACATTTACAAACACTAAGACCAACACTAACACTTGGACAAAGACAGCCACACCAACTAATACTATTTTTCAAACGCCAACTTGTACAGCGACTGCAACTGCTAAGTTTGGGGCTTGTGATAAAGTCCTACTCGCTTATTATTATAATTCAGGTTCTTCATCATATAATTCCGATAATATCCCTTTCGACAAGCTCACGCATATATGTCATGCTTTTGTAATACCAAATGCAGATGGTTCGTTAAATATAGTAGCAGGTTTTATAGAACCACAGCTTTTGACAAAGGCGCACAATGCTGGAATAAAAGTTTTAATTTCTGTCGGGGGCGGTGGGACTTATGGTGTGTGCGCTGCTATGGCTGGAAATGCCACCACAAGAAATAATTTTGAAAATATTATAGTCAGCTTTATTCAAAATTATGGATATGACGGAATAGATATTGACTGGGAAGGTATGACTAATTCAACTGATAAGGCAAATTACACTTCACTAATAACTGAGTTAAGAACTAAGTTTAATTCAAGTCAGCCCGCTGGCACGAGTTGGTTAATAACCGCAGCAGTGCCTATGACTAATTACTGGGGACAATGGATTGATTATCCAGCGATAGTAAACAGCATTGATTTTTTCAATATCATGACTTATGACATGCACGGCGGATGGGGAGACCACGCAGGGCATAATGCACCTCTTTACGCAAATCCCTCTGATCCTGACGCTATGAGTGTGGTAATGGGTATTGATTATACGGTTGTGACTCGCGGAGTACCTGCTTCAAAACTGGTTATGGGTGTTCCGTTTTATGGACATGATTATAAAACGATAGAAAGCTTATTTGGTTCTTGTGGTGGCACTTGCGGTTACACCAATGTTGTTTCACTTAATTACAATGAGGTGGCGACAACATATTTAAATAATGGTTGGACTTATAACTGGGATACTGTTTCTCATGTCCCATATCTAACTAAAGATAGTGGAACCGGTGTTATAGTTTATGACGACCCACAATCTATAACTGAAAAAGTTAATTATGCGATAACTACAAGAAATTTAAAAGGTGTAATGATGTGGGAAATATCTGCAGATTATATGCCTTTGTTAGGACAACCACTTATGGACGCCATGTATAATGCTTTTGTTAATGCGTGTCCATCTGGCTTTACTGCGACTCCGACTATTTCACCAACCTCGCTTCCTAATACGGCAACTTCTACACGCACTATGACTGCAACTAATACACCAATAAATACTGCGACTTACACCTTCACTGCAGGTCCAAGTTTTACATCGACAAATACTTTCACTATCACTTCTACTGCAACGCAGACAAATACTTATACCATAACTTCTACTGTTACACAGACAAATACTCAGACTATTACAATGACAAATACCCCATACGCAGGAACACCTACGCAGACAAGCACACCACAACCTACAAGCACTTCTGTAAATACAATGACGAAAACACCTACGGTGACAAATACAAGCGTAGTTATTATTACACCGACCTACACTAATACACCACAAGCTGAGCCAACAACGCAAGCTTTCAAAATAAATGATTTGCTTGCATATCCTAATCCTTACAATCCAGTGGCAGGGAATTTATTGGTAGATTTTGTACTGACCAAAAACATAATCAAGTTGCAGTATAAAATATTTACTGTAGCAGGACGGTTAATTAGAACTGACCAAGTCGCAATAAATCTTGCGGCAGGGAAGCAGACCGTGGCTTTTAGTAAAGGAATATTTGAAACCTTATCGCAGGGTGTATATTATTATGTTATCTCCGTGACTTCTGACTCAGGTGAAACAACAAAGTCAAAGATTGATAAAGTCATTTTATTGAGATAGTAATTATATTAAGATTAATAAAAGGGAGTTGGTGCTTATGGAAAAAACTTTATTGTTAGTTGTTTTCTTGCTTGCTTTCTCTTCTTTTGCTTTTGCTGCCTCTTTGCTTCCACAAGATAGAATTATTGATTGGTCAAATAATGGCAGACCTAAAAATCTCATACAACCAAAAACTATTTTTGATATAAAGAAGGATTTTAATGCCATAGGTGATGGAGTGGTAGATGACTCGGCGGCTTTAATAAAAGCGATTAAAGCAGCAGACAAGGGAGGACTAATCTATATACCTGAAGGCACATATCTTATGAAGGCGCCCATGTTTATACAAAAAGACAATATATGGATAAGCGGTGCTGGGGCAAATAAAACAAAAATTATTTTTGATTTAAATGATACAAGCGATTCTTGCATAACTATTTCAAGAAATGTTGAAAGCAATTTTGCCAAAGTTACAAGTGGATTTGAAAAGAACTCAAACAAAATTACCGTTGAAAATGTAGGAAACATTGTCAAAGGTGGATTTGTAGAAATACTTCAGGACAATGATAGCTCGGTTATGTACACTAAACCGCTGTGGGAGCAGGTTTGGGCTAAAAATGTTGTGGGGCAGTTTTTAAAAGTCGTTGATGTTTCTGGAAATATAATTACTACAGAAGAGTCATTAAACATTACTTATAAAAAAGAATTAAATGTTCGCATAAGACCTGTTGATTTAATACAAAACTGCGGAGTTGAGAAGCTTTACATAAAGCGTTTGGATGCTGGAGACGGGAACATGATAAGTTTTTTTAACGCTGCGTATGGATATATTAACGGTATTGAAAGCGACACCATAATGCGTACTCATGTATCAGTAGAAGCCTCATACAAATGCGAAATCAGAGATAGCTATTTTCACGATGCTCATGATTACGGTGGCGGTGGACATGGTTATGGAGTGGAATTGAAACTAAGAAGCAGTGGTTGTCTCGTGGAGAATAATAGATTTTCTCACCTAAGACATTCAATGATGGTTCACACAGGAGCAAATGGAAATGTTTTTGGATATAACTATTCAAAAGATCCTTTTGCAAATGGTGACCATGATCCAAAAACCACAATTTGTGATATTTCTGTTCACGGACATTATCCCTATATGAACTTGTTTGAATCTAATACGGTTCAAAAAATCGAGATATCTGACTGGTGGGGCCCTTGTGGTGGAAATACTTTTTTTAGAAACAGAATTGAAAAAGAAGGCGTAAAAATCAATGACAAATCAAATAATCAAAACTTATTAGGTAATATAATTGTAGAAGGTGATTATGGTATAGAAACCTCTGATGGAGTGGATGCTACAACTATTATAAATCATGAAAACAGAGATTATGGAGAAATGAGCTGGGATAAACGCATAAAGTCAGATACTTTACCTGAGTCATTATACTTGAAGCTTAAACCAGATTTTTTAAAGAACTCAGTATGGCCTGTTATAGGCCCAGATTGCAAAGGCAGGACTTTAATTCCAGCAGAGATAAGAATGAATAATAAAGAAAGGGAGTAAACAAATGACTAAGTTTATTCAAGGCGCTTTGGTAGTGCTTGTCGGTTTGGTTTTACTCATCGCGATAATGTCGCAGTTTGAAAAAAAGAAAGTATTAACCGATAAAGTTGTTTTAACTCCAGTCACACAGGCAAAATAAGCCAGTAAATACATTAATATTGGATGTGTTTATGAAGAACTTTCCAAAACCCATAGTGTATATCAGCAAATGTATTACCTTTGCCGCTGTTAGATACAATAGCGATATGATTTCATCTGGTTTTGTTGAGGCATTAAAACCATTTATCACTCCGATTACTCACTGTCCAGAAGTTGAGATAGGTTTGCCAATACCAAGACAAACGCTTAGAATCGTTGCAGATGATAGGGAAATGAAACAATTGCGCCTTATACAGCCCGCCACAGGCATAGATTTGACAGAGAAAATGACTAAGTGGGTAAAACAAACGCTTGATGATATGCCAGAAGTTGACGGTTTTATATTAAAGTCCAAGTCCCCAAGTTCTGGGGCTTATGATGTGAAAATATATCCTGCAAAGGGTGATAAACCAGCAGCACTAACTGGTAAGGGTTCTGGATTTTTTGGTGGTGAAGTGCTTCGTAGATTTTCTGAAACAATTATAGAAGATGAAGGCAGATTAAATGATGACAAACTTATAGATAATTTTTTAAAAAGAATATTTACAAGCGCTTCTTTTAGGCAGGTAAAATCAATGCGTGATTTATCTTTGTTTCAAGCAAATAACAAATTGCTTTTTATGTCTTATAATCAGAAATATATGAGAATTATGGGAAACATAGCTGCTAATACTTTAAAAAAACCTTTTAATGAAATTAAAAAAGAATATGAAAAGAATATGTTTTTACTTTTCTCTAAAATATATAAGGTTTCAAATATGATTAATACTTTCCAGCATGCTTTTGGTTATTTTTCAGAAAAGCTTTCGACAAAAGAAAAAAAGTATTTTCTTGAAGTGCTTGAGAAATACAGGGCAGGAGATATGCCTGTCTCTGTTGTCGTAGGACTTTTAAAATCGTATATTATCAGGTTTGACGAGAAGTATCTTGAAGCACAAACAATTTTTGAACCGTATCCAGAAAGTATCATACAAAATCATAGGCGTAAACATGATTGAGCTCACAAGAATAAAGAGCTTAAATAATAAAGCAATAAGAAAAAATGGTTGTGTGATTTATTGGATGCAGGCATCTCAAAGAGAAGAGTTTAATCACGCCCTTGAATATGGCATACAAAAAGCCAATGAACTGAACAAACCATTTTATGTTTATTTCGGCTTGACTGCTTCGTATCCTGGTGCAAATTTAAGGCATTATAGTTTCATGCTCGAAGGCCTTAAAGAAACTGCAAATGCTTTAAACAAAAGAGGAATTAGTTTTGTAATTCAAAAGGAAGAACCTGTAAAGGGAATAATAAATGCTTCGGATAAGGCATGCTTGGTAATAACTGATAGAGGATATACTAAAATACAAAAACAGTGGCGTAGAGATGCTGCAAAAGCTCTTGATTGCTTGCTTATTCAGATAGAAAGCGATGTCATAGTTCCTGTGGAGATTGCTTCGCCAAAGGAAGATTATGCGGCTTCCACAATCCGTAGAAAAATATCAGGACAACTTCTGACATATTTGAAACCGCTAAAAAGAGAAAAATTACTTTCAAAATCACCAGCGCTAAAGGGAATTGATTTAAGTGATATTAATAAAGCTCTTGCTTCATTTAGTTGTGACAAGTCAGTAGGTAAAGCCATAGGGTTTACAGGTGGAAGTCCTCAAGCCAAATCCTTGCTTAAGTCATTTATTAAAAATAAAATTAAAAAATATGCAGAATTTCGTTCTGATCCTTCTTTAGATTATGAATCAAAAATGAGTCCTTATCTACATTTTGGACAGATATCTTCTTTGTATATTGCTCTTGAGGTATTAAAATCCGGAGAGAAAATAAACTGTTCCTTCCTTGAAGAATTGATAATAAGGCGTGAGTTGGCAGTTAATTTCGTTCATTACAATTCTTCATACGATTCTATAGCGTGCCTGCCAAAATGGGCGAAACAAACAATAACTGATCACGAGAGTGATACAAGACCTTATATATATAATTTAAAAGAACTTGAAGAAGCGAAAACTCATGATCCATACTGGAATGCCGCTCAAACACAAATGACAATAACCGGAAAGATGCATAATTATATGCGTATGTACTGGGGGAAAAAAGTTATAGAGTGGAGTAAAACAGCAGAACAAGCATACAAAACTCTGATATATTTAAATGATAAGTATGAGTTAGATGGCAGAGATCCAAATGGTTACGCTGGTATTGCTTGGTGTTTTGGGAAACATGACAGAGCGTGGACAGAAAGAAATGTTTTTGGTAAGATACGATATATGAATGCAAAAGGTCTTGAAATAAAGTTTTATATAAAAGAATATGTCAAACAGCAATCGAAATTAGTTTAATACTGGGGGCGGATATGACAAAGAAAAAAATTGTTATAATTGGAGCAGGTCCAGGTGGCTTAACTGCAGGAATGATTTTGGCACATCGTGGTTTTGATGTTCACATATATGAGAAAGCAGCTGTGGTAGGTGGCAGAAACGCTGCTATAAAACTTGGCGATTATACTTTTGACACTGGTCCTACTTTTCTTATGATGAAGTTTATTCTTGATGAAATGTTTGAAGAGACAGGAAGAAAAAGTTCTGATTATCTTGACATAAAACAGATTGAACCTATGTATAGACTTATTTTTGACAAAATGGAGTTCTCCCATAGAAGTAATATGGCGGATATGGTTAAAGAAATGGATGCTAAGTTCCCAGGCGAATCAAAAAATCTGTCTTGGTTTATGAAAGAAGAAGGCGAGCGTTTTGAAAAAATGTTTCCATGCTTGCAAAAAGATTATTCAAGCTTTAAAGATATGTTTTGGCCGACATTTTTAAAAGCAATTCCTTTTCTTGCTCTTGATAGATCATTATATAATAATCTTGCAAGATATTTTAAAAACGAATTTTTGAGATTGTCTTTTACTTTTCAGGCCAAATACCTCGGCATGTCTGCTTGGGAATGTCCTGCTGCATTTACTATAATTCCTTATATAGAGCATAAGTGGGGCATACATCATCCTATAGGCGGCGTAAATCGCATTTCTCATGCTATGGCGGATGTAATCAAAGAAGAAGGCGGAAAGATTAATCTTAATACCCCTGTTAAACAAATTTTAACTGTTGGCAAGAAGGCGGTCGGAGTAGAACTTGAAAACGGAGAAAAAATCATGGCAGATGAAGTTGTAATCAATGCAGATTTCTCTTATGCCACGACGCACTTGTTTGAAAAAGGTTTAATTAAAAAATATACCAAACCAAAACTTTTGAAAAGGAAATATTCTTGTTCTATTATGACTATGTATTTGGGTGTAAAAAAACAATACGACTTACCACATCACAATGTGTTTTTTGCCAAGGACTATAAAGCCAATGTAAAAAATATTTTTAATAATTTAAAATTATCCCAAGACACTTCTTTCTACATACAAAATGCTTCGCTTACAGACCCTACACTCGCACCAAAAGGAAAATCAACTTTATATGTTTTAATCCCAGTACCAAATAAAAACGGAAAGATTGATTGGAAAGTGGAAAAAGATAAAGTTCGTGAAAATGTCTTAAATCTTATGGAGACAAGGGCTGGTTTGAAAGATTTAAGACAAAACATAGAAGTGGAAAAAATATACACACCAGACACATGGGATGAGGAGCTCAATGTATTTCTTGGGGCTACCTTTAACTTAGGTCATAATCTTCCTCAAATGTTGTACTTCAGACCACGCAATCAGTTTGAAGAGGTAGATAATGTTTATTTGACAGGTGGCGGTACTCATCCTGGCAGTGGCTTGCCTACGATATATGAATCAGGAAGGATTTCTGCCAACTTAATTTGTAAGAAGTATGGGGTGAGTTACAAAGACCCTCTAAAGACAGATAGGACAGAACTGTTTAAGTAGGTCCTTAAAGCGATTGATTTATCTTGGAAAATCACAAGAATTGACCTTAAATAAAGCGATATTACCCAACCAAAAATGCACCACAGTCTAAATACCACTAAAAGACTATATTTATATGGCAAAAATATTTCTTGACATTTATTCTATCAAGGGTAATATGTATAAGATTTCTTGCTTTTATATTTGTAAGGTTTGGTGATAAAATCACTTACCCGCTCAAATACTATATCCCGGATGAAAATCCGCAATAAGGCAACAAAATTCGGAACATTCATGTCCCTAATCAGGGTCTGAAATTTCATTCCGCATTTACATACTATTAGGAGGTGCTTTTGATGTCAAAAGATATGATGGAAATCAGATGGCACGGACGCGGTGGCCAGGGCGCTAAGACAGCTGCTCTGCTTTTAGGCGAAGCTGCAATCTCTGCTGGAAAGTTCGTTCAGGCATTCCCAGAGTACGGACCAGAAAGAATGGGAGCTCCTGTCGCTGCATTTGACAGAATCGCTTCAACAGAAATCACGATTCATTCGCCAGTTTTAGCTCCAGATGTGGTATTAGTTTTAGATGAGACCTTAACCGAGACAGTTAATGTCACACATGGTCTATCGGAAGAGACAGGAATACTTATTGTCAATACCGATAATTCGAAAGAAGAAGTAAAAGAAAGAACAAAATGGAATGGTAAGAACATTATTACCATAGACGCCTCCAAAATAGCGTTTGCAAACATTGGCAAACCTATTCCAAACACACCTATGATAGGCGCATTAATCGGAGCAACAAACATTCTTCCTATAGAAGCTTTCATGGAAGACACAAAGAAAAAACTCGAGAAAAAATTTAAATCAAAACCTGAAGTTATTGAAGGCAATTTAAAAGCTATCAGGCAGGCCTATGAGGAGGTAAAGAAATCATGACAATAAAACCAAATCTTAAAACTTGGAAAGATATAACCATCGGAGGAGTAGTAGAGAGTGGTACTTCCGAACATTTTCATACAGGTGGCTGGAGAAGTAAAGTTCCTGTTTGGAAAAAAGAAAATTGTATACAATGCATGACTTGCTGGGCATTTTGTCCAGATGATGCGATAAAAGTAGTTCAAGGCGCCAAAGGAAAAGAACGCGGCGAGTTTGATTATAATTTTTGTAAGGGTTGTGGAATATGTCCTGAAGAATGTCCGCAGAATAATAAAGCATTAAAAGATTTAAAAGCAAAAGACGCAAGCCTGAAAGTATCCCCATCAACAGCAACAGGGGTTCCAGGTTTTGACGAGAAGGCTGCAATATTGTTTGTCGGGCTAAAAGAAGCCAAAGACAAATTCAATATAAAGTAACGGAGGATATATAATGGAAAAAATAATTGTTGCAAGAACCGGAAATGAAGCGATGGCTGAGGCCATGCGTCAGATAAATCCAGATGTTTGCGCTGCATATCCGATAACACCGGCTACAGAAATAATGCAGATTTTCGCGGGTTTTGTAAATGACGGAAAAGTAAAAACAAACTTGATAACAGTGGAATCAGAACACTCAGCAATGAGTGCTTGCATAGGTTCGGCTGCTTCAGGTGCAAGAACTATGACCGCTACATCTTCACAGGGCTTGGCTTTGATGCATGAAATTCTTTTTATCGCATCAGGCATAAGACTTCCGATTGTTATGGCAGATGTTAACCGCGCTTTATCGGCACCTATTAACATTCATTGCGACCATTCGGACACTATGGCTGAAAGAGATTCGGGTTGGATACAGATATTTTCAGAAAATACTCAAGAGGCATACGATTCTATGCTTCAGGCAAACAGAATTGCCGAGCATAAAGATGTAATCACACCTGTCATGGTCACAACCGACGGCTTTATCATAAGTCATGGCATGGAAAGATTGGAAATGTATCCAGATGCAGAAGTTCAGAAATTTGTTGGCGAATACAAAGGTCCTTACAATGTTTTGGATGTTGACCATCCTATAACAGTAGGCTCAATAGTATTAACTGATTATTATTTTGAATATAAAAAAGCACAGCGCGAAGCCATGAAAGCTGCAAAGCGTGTAATTCTTGAAGTAGGAAAAGAGTTTGGAAAGACCTTTGGAAGAGAATATGGTCTCATCGAAACATATAAATGCGATGATGCAGATTATATAATGATAGCCATGGGTTCAACTGCTGGCACGGCAAAGGCAGCAATCGAAGAACTCAGAAAAGAAGGTATCAAAGCTGGATTGTTAAAAATAAGAGTATTTAGACCTTTTCCTGCCGAAGAAATAGCGGCTGTTTTGGCTAAAGCCAAAGCAGTAGCAGTTCTTGATAGAGCAGAATCTATGTCAAATCAGGCAGGACCTGTGGCAACAGAAGTAAAAGCCGGTCTTTTTGATGCTGGCGTTAAAGTACCTTTAGCAAGTTATATATATGGACTCGGCGGCAGAGAGATATTCTTAGAAGACCTGAAGAATGTTTATAGGGAACTTAAGAATATCGCTGAAGGCAAGTCTAAACCTGAGCAGGCCAAGTACATCGGCCTGAAAGAATAAGGAGGAAAAAATGTCATCACCTAAACAAGCAGCAGCAGTTGAAACCAAATTTATCGGCGGACATAGAGCCTGTGCCGGTTGTGGATTTCCTATAGCCATAAAAGAAGTATTGTCTTCGTGTAAGGATCCTGTGGTGGTAGTGAGTGCCACTGGTTGTATGGAAGTAACCTCTACAATTTTTCCTTACTCAGCATGGAAGGTTCCATTTCTTCATAATGCATTTGAGAACGCAGCAGCAACATGCTCTGGGGTAGAAGGCGCTTATCAGTCACTTAAGAAACAGGGTAAAATTGATAAAAATATTAAGTTTGTGGCTTTTGGCGGAGACGGCGGTACTTATGATATAGGACTTCAGTCCTTGTCAGGCGCTATGGAACGCGGACATGATATGCTTTATGTTTGTAATAACAACGAGGCATATATGAACACAGGCGTACAGAGATCTTCTGCTACTCCAAGAGGCGCTAATACTACAACAGCACCTGCTGGAAAAGTAATTAATGGCAAACAGCAAAACGCAAAAGATTTAACTGAGATTATGGTAGCTCATAATCTTCCTTATGTAGCGCAAGCGACCGTAGGAATGTTTCCAGATGCTACTAAAAAATTCGAAAAAGCATTTTCAATAACTGGACCTAAGTTCGTTAATATTTATGCTCCATGCGTACCAGGTTGGGGATATGACACTTCACAAACAGTTAAGTTGTCAAAGCTGGTTGTGGATACATGCATGTGGCCAGTTTACGAGGTAGAAAATGGTAAGTACAAAATCAATTACAAACCAGCAGTAAAACTTCCTGTGACAGAGTATTTGAAAACACAGGTAAGGTTTAAAGCCCTTATGAAAGACGAAGCCGCAATCGCGATTATACAGGCACATACGGATTCTAAATGGGCAAGATTACTTCTTATGGAAGAGGCAACAAATAAAGTTTAAGCAAAAAATAAATATAATTGTGTTACCCTTGTAGTACCGCAAAAAAGCCCTGAAGCAATTCAGGGCTTTTGGCTTTGTATTTAAAACACTTTTTAAAACGCGAATAATAATATATGACAAATACAATAAATCAAATAGTTCAATTAAAATGGACTGTTTTGGATATTATTTATTGTTTTTAATGATTATTAAGACCGAAAAAATAAAAGTGAAAACACTTGTCAATGATAATCGTAAAATATTTTTTTTTGGATAATTATTACTTTAAAATAAGTTCAAAATAATATTGACAAATACTAAGCAGTGTTATATAAATATTACTACATTAAACAGTATTTTTTATTAAAGTTTGTTACGAAAGAAAAATTTAAGGCCCGAAAGGGCCTTTAATGATAAGTGGAATAAAATTTGTCGGGGGTGAGTTAGAATTGAAAAACCTCGGAAGGCACATTTTAGTTGAGTTCTACGGATGCAACAAATCGAAGCTTGATGATTTGAAGTTTGTAGAGAGAACTATGGTGGGTGCTGCTGAATATTCAAAGGCAACAGTTGTGGATGAGGTTTTTCATAAATTTAATCCGCATGGCATAAGTGGAGTTGTGGTTATACAGGAATCACATCTCACTATACATACATGGCCGGAGTATGGTTATGCTGCAGTGGATGTTTTCACTTGCGGAAACACGGTTGATCCATGGGATGCTTTCTTTTATTTAAACAGAGAGTTTGAAGCTGAATCAAATACAACCATGGAACTAAAACGAGGTTTGTTGGATCTTCCTAATTTGAAAGTTAAAACAACCGCTTAGAGTTTCACAATAAATGTGAGGTGACTTAAAAATGGATGCTAAAAGAAAAAAAGAACTGAAAGAGATATTAATAGAAATGAAGGATAATAAAACAGCTGAGATAAGACAGAATAAAGACGAAATGAATAGTGCTGATGGTTATCAAAACGAAGCACAAGATACCGCCGACACGGCAACTAATATCTATGACAAAGAGCTTCATCAGGATTTAACTGAGAAGAACAAACGGTTATTAATGGATATAGAAGGATCACTTAAAAAGATTGAACAGGGAACTTTTGGAAAATGTGAAAAGTGCGGTAAAGACATCAGCATAGAAAGACTTAAAGCCATACCATTCTCAAAAAATTGTATTAAGTGCCAGACCGGTGCGGAAAAGAAATAACGGTTTTGGCTTTTCTACTTCTTTTCTATACGAGGTAGTTAAAATTATACAAATCAAAAAATCATCTATTATAATTAATTGTTTTAAAAATATTAAAACGAAAGTCCTGATATGATAATCACAAGCGGAATATACAGAGGCATACCTATAAGCGCACCCAAAGGAACTCAGACAAGACCAACCCTGGCAAAAACCCGTCAGGCCATATTTAATATGATTAGGTCATATATAGACGGGCAGGTGGTATTCGATTTTTTTTCAGGCACAGGCGCTTTAGGTTTCGAAGCTTTAAGCAATGGTGCTTTAAAATCGTATTTTATAGATCAACTTCACGGTGATATAATAGAAAAGAATGCTCAAAAACTCAAAGTTGACAAAACCTCTTATGCATTTATAAAGAAAGATTTTATTGATGCCGCTTTCACACTCAAATGCATGAAACAAAAAGCAGGTCTTGTCTTTGCTGACCCGCCTTACAATAAAGGTTATATATACAAACTCTTGCAGGCCTTGATAAGTAATAATATTTTAGAACCAAATGCCCTTGTGGTTATAGAACTCCACTTTGATGAAAAAAAAGAAACAGAAAGTAAATTGCAAAACTGGTCCATAGTTAAGGAAAAGCAATACGGCGATACTTTTGTTTTATGTCTTAAGCAAGCAGAAAAAGGAGTTTGATTAATGGAATCATTTAAAATACAACGCGTAAATTTATCTCTTTTAATTATTAAGTGGCTGGTAAATACGGCTGTACTTTTTGTAATAGTAAAAACAGTTAAAGGTTTAAGCGTAAATGAGACTGGGATGCACGGAATTATTATACTTGCAGCTGCCGCAGCGGTTATCGGCTTAATTAATACATTTATAAGGCCTTTAATTATTTTGTTGACTTTACCGTTAAATGTATTATCATTTGGACTATTCACTTTGGTGATAAATGCATCAGTGTTCTTTGCTACAGGCTGGTTTGTCAAAGGTTTTGAAGTAAAAAGCTTCTGGGGAGCCTTAATAGGGTCTTTGCTTTTTAGTTTATTGACTATGATTACCGGTTATTTCATGAGAGCAAAACAAACAGGACCGGCAAGCATAAAAGCGGACTACAAAGTTGTTGATAAATAAAATTGCGAGGATGGCGAAATTGGTAGACGCACTAGCTTGAGGTGCTAGCGGGTAACACCATGGGAGTTCAAGTCTCCCTCCTCGCACCATTTTTATTTATCAACAACTATATTTTGAACTTGTAACTTATTTCTTCTAAATCGAGGGTGCTATGACAAAAAAAACAACCAAAACAAAAAAATCTATCAAGTATGTAATTGGCATTGACTTAGGCGGCACGAATGTAGTGGCTGTTTTAGTCAATACTTCTGGAAAAGTTAAATCATATGTAGATTTTCCTACTCAGGCAACAAAAGGTTCAGAGTTCATTATAAATAATATGGCTGAAAATGTTAAAGCGCTTGTAAAAAAATCCGGACTTACTATGAAAGATATTTGGCGAGTGGGAATCGGTTCGCCAGGACCACTTGATTCAAAAAAAGGAATTATCATGGGAGCTGTTAACCTACCTGGTTGGAAATATGTTAAGTTAAAAGAAACTATGGAGAAGCTTCTTGGAGTTGGTGTAGGAGTTGATAATGATGCCAACTGTGCAGTTTACGGAGAACAATGGGCAGGCGCTGCGAAAGGCGCTTCTAATGTGGTCGGTCTTACCCTTGGCACTGGAGTCGGTGGAGGTATTATAATAGATAGCAAGTTAGTCAGAGGAACGAATTACAATGCGGCAGAATTAGGTCACACATCTCTTAATCCAGACGGGAAGGTCTGCAAGTGTGGGGCAAAGGGTTGTTTTGAACAATATGCTTCTGCGACAGCTGTGGCTGAGGCTGCACGAGTTGCCATTAGGGCAGGCGCAAGATCTATAATGACCGAATTAGTTAAAGGTGACATCTCTAAAATAACTTCAAAAACAGTTTATGAAGCAATGGTTCAAAAAGATAAAACAGCAATTGCGGTCTGGGCTGAGTTTATAAAATATTTAGCAGCAGGCGTTGCAAATCAAGTTAATGGGCTAAATCCTGAAGTGATTGTAATTGCCGGGGGTTTGATAAATGCTGGGGACGAGTTGTTTACACCGCTTAAAGAAGCGGTTAGAAAACAGACATTTGCGCTGACATTTTCAGCTGTCAAAATCGTACCAGCCAAACTTGGAGCGCTCGCCGGTGCTATAGGCGCAGCAGGCATTGTTATAAATGAAGGTCAGTTCTACAACCTTAAATAATGACATATTTCTAAAACCACACAACTACAAAACATAACCCTTGATATTCATCAATATTTTGCTATAATCTTATTAATCAGCCATGTGTCATTTTAGAACATCATAATTGCTGCGAAATATGCACAAATATAGTGTCTAATAATGAAACATGAGTCTAAAACTTGAATATGCTATCAAGGAGCAATAGAGAATGGCAAAAGTACTAATAGCACTCACAGACAGAGACGATGCAATAAAACTAAATAATGCACTTGAAGACAGAGGTGACACTCCTTATATTGCCACAGATTCTTCGTCTCTTTTAGAAAAAATCAGCAAACAGGAATTTAATATACTCATACTTGATACTGATATAATTCCAGAGCTTGAACTTAACATAGTAAAGTTTGTAAAAGAAAGAAATCCACAGCTAATGGTGATTCTTGCTTCTTCCAAAGAAAAAATTGATGCAGCTATATTAATCGCACGCAAAGAAGATTTCAATTATATTTCCAAACCAGTAAACTTTCACGAGCTTGAGTTTATAATAGACAAATCCGAGTTTCTTATTGCGAAGGAAACTATTACAGCAAATCCTCATGAATATTTCACAAATATATTCATAGGCAAGAGCGAAAAAATTAAGAAAGTCATGGCTCTTGCACAAAAGGTTTCTAAAAGTGATAGTAGCATCATGGTCACGGGCGAAACAGGAACAGGTAAGGAACTCATATCAAGGGCCATACATGAACTCTCCAGCAGGGCTAATAAACCATTTATCGCAGTTAACTGTGCTGCCATACCTGAGAATCTTTTGGAGTCAGAATTGTTTGGTTATAAAAAGGGTGCATTCACAGGTGCCGATATAGACAAAAAAGGACTTGTAGAACTTGCGGACACAGGAACTTTATTTTTAGATGAGATAGGAGATTTGACACTCGGGCTCCAAGCAAAGCTATTACGCGTTTTGGAATATAAAGAATTAAGGCGCTTAGGTGATGAGACATTAAGAAAAGTAAATATAAGAATTATTGCTGCTACTAATCAAGATTTAAAAGAACAGATTAAAGAAAAAAAATTCAGAGAAGATTTATTTTATAGACTCAATGTGATTAATATTCAAATACCAGCGCTAAGAGAAAGAAAAGAAGATATACCGCTTCTATTGAGATTTTATATAGAAAAATACAATAAACAATACAACCGCAGCATAGTAGGCATAGATTCTAAAGCCAAAGCACTACTTGTGTATTATGAATATCCAGGTAATGTAAGAGAACTTGATAATATAATACAGCATGCATTTGCTATTTGTGAAGGAGACTTAATTAGCGTGGAAGATTTGCCGATTCATATGCATAACCTTACTCCGTTTTTTCAACTTGAACCGCACAAACAAGAAAAAACAAAACTAAAAGGGAAGCTGATAGAATATCCTGAGTTTCTTTTATCTGAAGTGGAAAAAAGTATTATACAAAAAGCATTTGCAAAATTCGGGAAGAATCACACAAAGGTGGCTAATGTATTAGGCGTTTCAAGATCCACGCTTTGGAGAAAGATAAAAGAATATAAGATTGTTATTTAGTAAAAATTGACATAAAAAAAGGCGCCTTTCGGCGCCTTTTTTGTTTATAGTATATTTTAGAAATCAGCTCCAAATGAAGCTTTATAAACATTTCCTAAATCTCCGTAAGGTTCATACGAGAAATCTACTGTGTATTTCTGATTAACATTAATTCCTACACCAATAGTGACATTCTTAAAGCCGTTATTAACAACGGTATTGTCAGTAAAGTAGCCAGTGCGTAAGGTAAGCAAGAAAGGCGTTTTTACTTCAAGTCCGATTCTGTTAATAGCAGAGTTTCTTAATCTGGCTACTGCATCATAATCAACAGAGAATATCCAATTTTCTAAATTGAATGTGTATAAAGCACCAAAAGCCAATTCTTTGTCTATAGTATAAACACCAAGTAAACCGCCTAAGTTTTTTGCTACAAGGTTAAATGATAGGCCTTTTAATGGCGAGAAAAAATATCTTACACCAAAATCAAAAGCTAAGGCATTTGCAGGAGATGAAGAAATGTTGTCATAAAAATAGTTCATAACCACACCATAGTCAATATTGTTATCCAAAGAATTAGCATAAGCGATGCTACCAGTGATAGTGTAAGCAGAAAAGGTTCTGTTTAAATCAACAGGATTGTCTGCATAATCGACTCCATAGTTATCCATTTGACCAGCGCCAAAATATGAAATAGCAGCTGCAACCACACCGAATTTTTGGAAACTTTTTGCAACGCTCAAGCTGTCTATGGACATAGACATGAGCCAAACATTATGAGCATAAAACATATTCCATTGATTTTCTTTTCTTTTCATATTGGCAAGACCTGCTGGATTCCAAAATATGGAAACAGCATCAACTGAAGCGCCGAGATAGGCATTAGCCATACCAGAAGCTGCTGCGCCTATGCCTATTGTGGCATATTTGCCTGACAAGCCCGCTGAATCATCAGGGGAATTAATTACTTCCGCAACGAGCAAGGCCGGAAGAAAAGCAGCAATCAAAAGAATTGAAAAAAGTATTTTTTTCATGTTTGGCCTCCTCATTTTATCACCGCAAATTTCTTGAGCGGCATTTTCTTAATTGTACCGTCAGTATATTTCACTATAATTTGATATATGTAAACTCCACGAGCGTATTTTGAAATATCAATTCTCGTATAACCATTTGGAGTTGTATCATAAGCGCGACCTGCCTCATCGCCGTTTGTGGCTTTGATTATGATTGTTGTTAATTCAGCTGTTTGACCTGAGACTTCATCAACTGGATAGGCAAAACCGATAGTATCAGTATTCTTAGCAGGGTTAGGATAGGCAAATGCTTTTGCCTGTGGCGTTGGTGTTATGGTAAAAGTAGGTGTAATAGTGAATGTGGGAGTAATAGTTGTTGTTTCTGTATCTGTAGCGGTAGTACTTTGTCCAACTGCTATAGTGTCAGTTATTGTTTCTGTAGCTGTGTTAGTATATGTTTCAGTGACTGTGTCAGTGACTGTGTTTGAAGCTGTGTCAGTAACTGTGAATGTGTCTGTGACAGTATCAGTCACAGTATCAGTCACAATTTGTGTAGGTGGTACCGCTAAAACTAAACCAGCTGATAGTATAAAAACAGCAATTAGAAGTATTTTCTTAATCATTAATAACCTCCATAATTATTTTTTCAATTACTTCAATTACTTAATAATAACATGTAATGTATTTAAGTCAAGCATGAACAGAATTACCAACATACGAAATGAAAATATATAAAAAATGACATTTTATATGAAAAAATGATGCTGGAAAAAATTAGTTGACTATAAAATTATTAAGTGATATATATGTATATTCTTTAATGTTGCCGGGTCGTCTAATTGGTAGGACACCTGACTCTGACTCAGGCGGTTGTAGGTTCGAGTCCTACCCCGGCAGCCA
>JBAXIL010000031.1:0-20599 GCA_037138355.1 bacterium | reverse complement strand
AGTCCATCCCATATTTCTAAAAACATATTCTTTCTGTCTTCATCCCTGATTATTTTAGCCCAGAAGTACATAATGGCTGGTGTAATGATATGCCAAATAAATGCCATAATAAAGATACATATAAACATATGCGTCTTCCATACAAGTGCAAATACAGGAAGATAAATAAAAAATAAAAGTATATTCAGCATCATACCTTTAAAAAAGTTTTCATAAAACACCCAAAAAGCCCGCGTGATTGCCCTTCCAAACATTTATATTACCTCTTTCATTTTAAGGATTGGTTTTTCAAACCGTCCTCGTATTATGTTTCTGTCTTAACTTAAACCCAACTTCACTTTATTACTTTAAAATATTTTTCAGTTCTGCTTTGATTACTGCCATAGGTATATTTTTATTTAATTTGGCAATACCAATTTTATTTGCCAATACAAAAGAAACTTTACCATTCTTAACTTTTTTATCATTCAATAATCTACTCACTATATTCTCTATATTTAATTTTTTTAAGGGCTTTATTAAATCAAATGCCTTAAACACTTCAAGTTGCTCAGCCACAGTATTTGCCTTACATATTTTCATATCAAGCGCGATATTAGCAGCAGCGAGCATTCCTATAGTGATTGCTTGACCGTGTTTTAAGCTTTTGTATCCGCTTTCCGCTTCTATGGCGTGACCTATAGTGTGTCCATAATTTAAGATAGCCCTTAAACCAGTAATCTCTTTTTCATCTTTTGCCACTATCTTTGCTTTGCTTTGTACCGACTCTTCAACTATTTTAGACACGGCTATCTTATCTTTCTTTAAAATTTTTGCTGAGTTTTTCTTTATGTAATTAAAAAACGGAGCATTCATTATAATACCGTATTTTATCACTTCAGCCATACCATTTATGTATTCTTCATTAGGGAGCGTTTGTAATGTATTTAAATCAATTAAAACCAATAAGGGCTGATGAAAAGCACCAGCAAGATTTTTACCTGCCTTTAAATCAACTGCTGTTTTACCACCTATGGAAGAATCCACCATAGCAAGCAAAGAGGTAGGTATCTGTACTACTTCTATACCTCTCATATAAGTGGCTGCTGCAAAACCAGCAGTATCACCTACTACTCCGCCACCTAATGCCACAATCACACTGTTCCGATCAAGCCGATTTGCTGCGGCAGCATCATAGATTTTATTTACAGTATTTATGGTTTTGTATTTCTCACCATCAGGCATAAGAAACACAGACACTTCAAAATATTTCGACAAACTTGTTGAAAGCTTCTTGCCGTATAGACCATATATTTTTTTATTACTAACTATCATAACCTTTTTACCAGCAGCGGTTTTTTTTAACAATACACCTGCTTGCGACAAGATATCTCTGCCTATGTATATATTGTAAGGATTACTTTTTAGTTCTAAGCTTATTGTTTTCAACTTTTAGCTCCGATTTTTTTATTACTTCTTTTGCCACCTGTAAAACGCTTTTATTATCAGTTGAGACTATTACCTCTGCTACCTTTTTATATAACTTAAGTCTGCTATTAAAAAGCAATTTAGTTGTTTGAAGCTTACTCAAATCAAACAAAGGCCTATCCTTCTTGCCTTCAAGTCTTTTAGTAGAAGTAGCGAAGCTGTTTTTCAAGTAAACAACAGTTCCTCCACTTTTTAATAGCTTAAAGTTTTCTGCTTTAGTAACTATTCCGCCACCTGTTGAAATAACTCTGTTTTTAAGAGCACATACTTTTTTCGCAGTTTTTGTTTCCAACTTCCGAAAAAAAGCTTCTCCGAATTTTTCAAAGATTTCCTTTATTTCCATTTTGGCGGATTTGACTATCCACAAATCTATATCTTCTAACTTCAATTTGGTTAGGGAAGCTATTTTGCGAGCCACAGAGGTCTTGCCGCTTCCCATAAATCCAATCAAGATTATATTTTTCATTATTTAGTATTTTTTTAAATACTTAATGTAATTAGTATAGTTCATTTTAAACTCAGCAACAGTGTCTCCACCAAACTTAGTTAAAGCCGCATTTGCTACCTCAAAAGCCACTGCCGCTTCCGCGACTATTGCCGCGGCTGGAACTGCACATATATCGGAACGCTCATAAACGGTCTTAACCTGCTTTTTTGTTTTAGCATTTACAGAGTTAATTCCCTTTTTTACTGTTGATATTGGCTTCATAGCTGCCTTGACTATCAGCGGTTCTCCATCACTCATGCCGCCTTCCATACCTCCCGCGTTATTTGATGAACGGAAGAATCCTCTCTTAGCGGTGTAATTAATACTGTCGTGAAACTTAGAACCTGGTGTTCCAGCACAGGCAAAACCAAGTCCGAATTCAACTCCTTTTATTGCCTGTATGCTCATTAAGGACCTTGATATATTTGCATCAAGTTTTTTGTCCCACTGGGTATAATCGCCGAGCCCGATTGGAAGCGGTGAGGTTATAACCTTAATTACTCCGCCTAATGTTTCGCCTTCTGCCATCGCATCCTTAATCTTCCTGATTATGACAGGTATTTCACTCTCTCCAGGGAAACGAAGTTGTGCACCAAACTTCTTATCAAGCAAAGCTATTTTATTCTTAATTGCATTGATTCCTATATGCGTATCTTCATCAGTTAATACACCTGCTATGTTTATGACATATCCAAAAACATCAATTCCTATTTCTTTTAAAATAGCTTTAGCACAAGCGCCCGACACTACTCTGGCTGCGGTTTCTCTGGCGCTGGCTCTCTCTAAAACATTTCTAAAATCATGATGTCCGTATTTTATCCCGCCTGTCAAATCAGCATGCCCTGGTCTTGGCACATTAAACTCTTTAACTTCACCAGTAATTTCAGCAATGGACATTATTTTCTTCCAATTTTCAAAATCTTTATTCTTTATCATAACTGACAAAGGAGCACCAGTGGTCTTACCAAAACGGACTCCTGATACAATCTCAGCAATGTCAGTTTCTATTTTTTGCCTACCTCCTCTACCATATCCTTTTTGCCTATCAGCAAGAATAAGGTTTATACTGGACTCATTAAACTTAAGTCCTGCGGGAACTCCATCTATTATTATGACTAAACCTTTGCCGTGTGACTCTCCTGCTGTCATAAATCTCAACATAGTTTCCTCTTTTCACGCACTCAAGATAGCGTCTTTGTTATTTATAAAAAACTCTGCAAAGTAAAACAGCAGAACTTAATATATTTTTCTTTCTATTATTGCAGTAATGATCTTAAAATAAATGCGACCGCTATAAAAGGAACAAAAGCAATTGCATCGTTTTTCTTATGCTTTCCAAGCAAAAGCATAAGCAAAGCATAAAGCCCGCCTATCACAAAAGAATAGTTTATTATTAATATTATTTCTTTAATACCTACACAAAGTCCTAAAGCAGCAATAAGTGTTGTATCGCCCTCACTTATCTTACCATTAGAAAAAAAACAAAGAGTTTGTATTATGATGCCTGCGCTTACCGCGCCGATTACACCATCAAAAACACTTATTCCAGCACGAACTTCAAATACCCCAAAGCACAAACCAGTGATTATCATAAATGCAACTATGATATCTGGGACTATTCTTTCATTGATATCTATAAAAGCCAATACAATTAGGTATAATATAATCATTATATGGTAAAAATAGATTTTTTCAAGTCCAAACTTAAGGAAGAAGAAAACACACAATAAACCTGTTATAAACTCTACTAAAGGATATTTTAGGGATATTTGTTCCGAACAGGTGCGACAACGACCTCGAAGAATAAGGTAACTTAAGACAGGTATATTATCGTAAATTTTTATTGGTGTATTACACTTTGGACAAGTTGAAGGCGGATATGTTATTGATTTGTTTTTAGGGATTCTATAAATGCATACATTTAAAAAGCTACCAATACAAAGACCTGCAATAAAGACGACAAAAGCAGACACAATAACGGTGATAAAATGCCTCCACTGCTTAGCAGTATTTAAAACTCGCTAAAAAAAAAGACCGAAATTTTCTTTTAAGAAAATTTACGGTCTTTTATTCAAAAAATCGCTTTATTTATAGCCATACATAGAATATGACATTCCTTGTGTGTCTGTCTGCGAATTATTTACCCATACATTTCCTGTAGTTGCATTATATCTCCAACCATCTGTGTTCGCTTCAATAGGAGAATCTTTTGTAACTACCAATACATCCGAGCAGGTGCCTTTGAGAACATTTGGTTTTCCAGAATGTGTTACTTTTACCTGTGGCATTATAGGCAAATATTTTTTAAACGCCTCATCAGTCAAGGTTGCAGGATATACTCCAGCATTATCACCATAATAAAACGCAATCGCTTCTTTTATAACAGCAATATTGGCTTTGGTTGCCGTTTCCTTTGTACTTTCAAACATTGTTTTAAATTTATTACTTAACGCAACAAACAATAAAATCAATATCGCCATAACTATAAGCAGTTCAATAAAGGTAAAACCCTTCTGTTTTTGCATAATTCTGCCTCCCTCATACATCTTTGATTGATTTATTTATATCAATAAATTATAACCTGTTCTATCTGGCTTGTCAAGTTTCTTGCGATTTCAATTATTCCCACTTAGCCAGCAAAAATATAAACATTTTTCCCGCCAATATAGAAATCCATTACACTTTTATCGGGATTCAAATAGCCATTACCACCATAAATACATTTCAATTGTTTTGCTCTGTTTATAACTACCTCAGGTATGTTAAGTTTTACAGAAATATCATTTCCTTTGTTTACTATGACAAGCACACAGCTATCCTTATTATTCCTAAAAAACGCAATCACATTATCCAAAGCACATACTTCTATAAAATCACCATCTTTAAGTGCATTAAAACTCTTTCTCAACCATATCATATGCTTATAAAACTCGTGAAAGCTATTATATCTATTTACTTTTCCCCAATCCATAGGTCCGCCTGCTGAATATTTCTCATAACCAGTTACCACTTCCCAGTCAAGGCCCATACGATTTTCTTCTTCTTTAAGGCCCTTTGTAGTGCCAAGCTCGTCACCAAAATAAATCACAGGCGAACCAGGATAAGTAAACTGTAAAGCCACCGCTATTTTAAACAAGCTCTCATCATTATTTACATCATAAAGTATGCGGTTAGTGTCATGCGTAGAAATCAAATTCCAACTGGCTCTAAGTTTTTCTTCTGGATATTCCCCGTACATTTTCAGCAACTCATTCATATAATTGTTGCCATCTATTTTTCCAGTTAAAAAATTAGCGGTAGTTCCTCTGAAAACATAATTCATAACTCCGTCAAGCTCTCCATCATTGAGCCACTCTTTGCCATAGGTTTCCACAACCTCGCCAATTAAGAGTTTATCTTCTCCTATTTCTTTTATAGCAGTCCTTATTCTCTCAAGCGTTTTTTTCCCAAGTCTTTCTGCCACATCAAGCCGCCAACCATCAGCGCCTTGTTTTAGCCAATACTTCACCACGCTATTTTCACCACTGTAAAAGTACTCAATCACATCAGGATTTTCTTGATTTAAGACAGGCAAGGTTTCAATTCCGTTCCACACCATAATATAACCTTCTTGATTAACCTCATACATTGCCTTGTATTTAGCATCACCTGACTTTGCTTTTTTATACCACTCGTGTTCAGAACTTGTGTGATTGAAAACTCCGTCAAGTATAACTTTAATTCCTTTGGAATGAAAAACATTTACCATATCTTTAAAATCATTTATATCCCCAAAATGACTATCTATACTCAAATGGTCCAATGTATCATATTTGTGATTACTAAGGGCTTTAAAAATCGGCGTTAAGTAAACCATATCAATGCCGAGCTCCTGAAGATAATCAACAGCGTATGCAGCACCTTTTAAATCGCCACCATAAAAACCGCTATTGTGATGCAAGGTAGGATCTTTCTCATGCCACAAAAGTTTTTCTATACTTTCACCGTATGCTAAACCAGTATATATACCTTTTTTACCCTGTGGGTCAGGAACCGAAGAAGCAAAAGCATCCACAAAACAAATATATCCTATAGAGTTTTTTGCCCAGTCTGGTGTCTTATCATTATTTACAGCCAAATAATCCTCCGTGATATTAGTTGAGATTTAATTATAAAGGAAGTTGCTAATGTGTCAATGATATAAAAGACAAGAACTAACCTATGTGTCAGCACGCCTCTTGCTGAAATAATAACAAACACTAATAATTAAATGCCTTAATGTTTGTTTGGGATTTTATGTTGTTAACTTCAAGAAAGGTGTAATGCCTTCAGCTTAAGCGTTTATAAAACTTCTTAATCAACTGAAACAATTGTGTTGCAGCTCAGCCAGTAAGAAGCCATATCAAGAAGTACCTTCTTAAAATCACCAAAATCTGTCGGTTTTACTACAAAAGAATTAGCATGATTTTCATAAGCTTTTTTCATATCTATTTCTGAATCAGATGTTGTAAAAATCACTACTGGTATATTAGATATTTTTTCATCTGCTTTGATTATTTCCAATACCTCAAAGCCATTAAGTTTTGGTATATGTAAATCCAGTAAAACAAAGGTTGGTTTATTTACAGTCATAGAATCTTTGCTATATCTCCCCTGTTTCTTTAAATACGCTACGGCATCTTCACCATTATTTACTTGGAAAAGCCTTGCTTTTATATCGCCTTGCTTCAAACAAATTTTCACAAGCTCGTAATGAGCCGCATCATCTTCTACTACTAAAATCAAGGGATTGTGTTCATCCATTATTTCTAATCACCTCGTTATTTAGTTTGGGAACTGTAAAAAGTACTTTTAAGCCAAAACCTAAACCTTTTGATTCAGCCCATACTATCCCACCATGTCTTTGTATTATTCTTTTTACTATTGCCAGTCCTGCTCCTGAACCCGATGCTTGATTATCCAGTTTTTCAAATAAATCAAAAATCTTTGATAAATACATAATATTAAGGCCTTTTCCATTATCCTTAACATAGTAAGCTGGTTCGCCATTTGTCAATAAGTCATAACCTATTTCAATAATTGGAGCAACATTTGGGTCCCTATATTTCAATGAGTTTACTATCAGATTCTGAAATACTTCCAATATTAAATATCTATCACAGTATATATATTTAAGATTGTTACTTGTTTTCATTATATTGTCAGCTAACTTAAGAGTCGCTTTGTTATCATTTAAAATTTGTTTTAGAGTTTGATTAGAAGTATCTATAATGTCCTGCAAAGAGACAGTCTCGAATGACTCTTTGACTTTGCCTATTTTAGAAATACGAAGTATAGCATTCAAAAAAGACTCCATGGTATCAGCTGATTTTATTATGAGTTCTAAATACCCCTCAAGTTCCTTATCCTTAAATTTTATTTTATTTTCTAAAAGCACTCCACAAAAGCCCTTGATAGTGGTCAAAGGGTTTTTAAGATCATGCGCTACAGTGTAAGCAAATGCCTCTAATTCACTGTTTTTTACTTCAATGTCTTGAGCCCATTTTTTTTCATCAGATATATTTAAAACATTAAGACAACAATAATCTTCATGATCCATCCTGAGCGCTTCTATATATACTATTGTTGGGTTTTGGTTATCTGTTAATAGTTTAACTTCGCATTCTTGTTTTTTATTTGTATAAAATATCTTTGTCAAAAAAACATCAAAATCTTTACGACTATTTTTGTCCACAAACAGCCTAATATTTTTATTCAATAAATACTCTTTGTTTAAACCTATCAATGCCGCGGCAGAATTATTTAGATTAATTATTGCAGCAGCTTGATTAACGGTGAAGTATCCTATGGACGAATGATCATACAAGCTGGAATATTTTGTTTTTTCCTGTTCCAAAACCTCATTAACACGCCTCAACTCATCATTTTGTAATTCTAACTCAACTGCTTGAACCTGCAGTTGAAAAGAATCTTGCTTTTTATCAACTTTTTCGACTACCGCATTTTTTTTGTTTTCATTTTTTATATGCGCTTCTGCTTTTTTACGAAGTGTCTTAAAGGAATTATTGTATTTTATTTTTTTCATAAACAAACTTTGCCAACAATTATAATGTCCGAAACACTTTCCTCATCAACTATCATTTTGTTTGCCTGCCAATCTATTGTTTTAATATTTCCCGAATTATCTTTTTCAGTGGTTTTAAAGTCAATTGAAGCCTTACTTTTTGACAAAGAGGCTATGACAGTTCTAACTTTTTCCCACAACACATCAGGAACAAATACGCTGTAATAGTTTTTTTCTAACACAAGCGCCTCTGAAACTCTATAAAACAATTCTGCCGATTTATTTATACTGAGAATCCGTTCATCGCTTGATATACTTATAATAATATTACTAACAGAGTTCATGAGAGTCTGTGACTTCACTTCATTTTTCCGCATCTTGTATTCAAGTACTTTTGACACCGTAATATCTAAAAAAGTTATTACCAGTCCGTCTATACGATCATCTAATGACCTATACGGCATAACTCGCACTTTATACCATATGTCACTTTTTGATCGTATCTCTTTTTCCACAGAAACTAAAGAACGCAAAACTTCTGTTATATCATTTTTCATTTCTGGGTATATGATAGAGCTCGTGAGGTCAGTGTAAGGACGCCCAATGTCACCATACCTCAAATTAAATATTGTCGTTGCTGAATGAGTAAACTGCGTGATGCGACTTTTGGTATCTAAGAAGATAACTGCTATTTCCGTGCTATTTAGCAAATTTTTCAAGTCGCTATTAACCCTCTCAAAATTATTAAGTTTTGACTGCATCTCTGCATTAACTGTGTGTAGCTCCTCATTTAAGCTCTGCATTTCTTCTTTAGATGTGGTCAGTTCTTCATTTGATGACTGTAGCTCCTCTATATTGGACTGCAGCTCCTCATTGACTGATTTTAGCTCTTCCTGAGAGGTCTGCATTTCTTCTTCATTTGCCTGCAAATTTTCTTTTGTCTTTTGCAATTCACGATAAAGTGTTCTTTCATTTATATTTCTTTTCTCTGGGGTATGCTTGCTTCCTTTTGCATTTTTCCGTTCCAGTAATACTTCCGAGAAAACAATAATAACTAAATCTTTTAAAACGCTTGGACTGCTCAGAAGCTGTATCGTGATATCCAACCGATTAACACTTTGTTTTGCATCTGTTTGAATTTCACTTATAGTCACTGATTTTTTTTGTTTTATGGCCTTATTAAATGCCCTTCCAAACTCTCCTCTTATTCCTTCTTTTATCATGGCAAAAATACTCGGATTGGTTTTACCTATAGGCAACTCCAAAAATTTGCCAGTATGACCTGAAATATTAATTATATCCCCAGCTTTATTTACGAGTAGCCCTGGTGGCGCGAACTGTTGCACTATTACTCGTTCAGCCAAATTTTCAATTTTGGTTAATGTTTTTATATTATTTTTTTTAATGAAATCTTTTTTAACTATCTCATCACTATCCTTATTGGCATGAAAAACAAATGTTTTTTTGTCCTGAATCTTGGACATATATATTTTTTGAACGCCATCCAACTGCGAAAATGTCTTGTCGTCATCTACTATGGTTTCAGCTGAACCAAGCACCAGAAGTCCACCCTCATTTATGGAATACCTAAATATATCAAGGACTTTTTTCTGCATATCTGCATTCAAATAAATCAGCAAATTACGGCACGAAACAAAATCAATATTAGTAAAAGGCGGGTCTTTTATCAAATTTTGCGGTGCAAAAATAATCATTTCCCTAATATCATTACTGACATGATATAAATTTTTTTCACTTCTGAAAAATCTTTTTAAACGCTTTGGTGATACATCCACTGAGATATTTTCATCAAAAACTCCTTTTCTGGCTTTATCTATAGCAACATCATCTAAATCTGTAGCAAATATTTGTAAACTAATTCTTTTTTCTGGGGGCATTGTTTCCTGCATTTCCTTAAAAATTATCGCCAAGGAATATGCCTCTTCCCCAGAAGAACAAGCTGGTATCCATGCTCGTAGTACATCCTTATCCGAATGCCTTTTTATTAGTTCAGTTAAGTATTTCGAACTAAGAGCTTCCCACAGTTTGGCATCACGAAAGAAATTAGTCACACCTATTAATAGTTCCTTAAAAAGAAGTTTTATCTCAGTGGGATTGTCACGCAAGAAATCAGCATAACTTACAATATTGCTAATATGATGTATGCTCATACGCCGTTCAATGCGTCTATATACCATATTGGATTTATATTGGTTAAAATCATTATCTTTTGAGTGTTTCAACATAGTAAAAATTTGATTTATTGCTTTCATATTATCACTGAAAGCTTTTGGCTTGTCTTCTATTTCTATAATGTTATTTAAAAAAGCATTAAGCTTCTTAGGCAAGTCTTTTGCCTCTGCTACTATATCTACAACTACAGATTCCATAGCGCTTCTTGGCATACTATCAAATTTGGCAGAAGCTGGATTTTGGACCAGAACTATTCCAAATCTTTCCTTAATTGCCTTAAGTCCTAAAGTGCCATCAGACCCCATGCCAGATAATATAATTCCTATAGAGCGTTCGTGCACATCCTCAGCAAGCGAACGAAAAAAATAATCTATAGGAAGACGCAACCCATCTTTTATTACAGGTTCAAAAAGTTTCAACCTACCTCTATATATAGACATAGTTTTATTATGAGGTATAACATATATACAGTTCTGTTTTACCAGCATATCATCTTTCGCCTCTACAACTTTCATCAATGTCATACGCTGCAAAAGTTCAGGGAGTATCCCTTCTCGTGTAGGATCAAGGTGCTGTATGACCACATAAGCCAATCCGCTATTCACAGCGGCATGTTTAAAGAACTCCTCAAGTGCCTCCAACCCACCAGCCGATGAACCAATACCCACAATTCCAAAATCACTTAAAGTATTCAATATTTTATGTTTTGGACTAATTATAATAGGCATATTTTTTCTTTTGATTTTAGTCTTTTTGAATGGTTTTTTCAAGTTTTTCTCCTTAATCTATTTAATAAAAAGCAACTAAATATTCTTTGCTAAAAAAGCAATAATTTGATTAAAGCATTACTTATTATATCATATTTCAAACTATTATCAATAATATAAAACAAGTACTATGTTTTAGCTTACTTCAAAAAAACTCAAGCAATATTTTATTTTAATTTAGGCAAAATAAAATATATTGTCGTGCCTTTGCCTAAGCCCTTTGACTCAGCCCATATCCGTCCTCCGTGCAGCTCAACTACTCTTTGGGCTATGGACAAACCAACACCTGTTCCATCTATGCTTTTATCCAATCTCTCAAACAAACCAAAAACTTTATCAAGATATGTATTTTCTATACCTATTCCATTATCTTTAATATAATAACAAGGGTCTTTTCCCCTATTTGAAGCTATACCAATTTCTATTACCATTGGTTCGTTTTCTTTTTTAAATTTAATAGCGTTTGAAAAAATATTTAAGATTAATTGCAAAACCTGAGAGTACATACAATATATATAAGATAAATCATTGTGTGGGTTTTTTAATTCGTCGGTTACAATAACCTTTACTTTATTATTCAGAATATCTATGGCTAATATATTACTAACTTGTTCTATGAGATTTGGTATGAAAACACTTATTCTATTATTTAAATATTTTGGTATATTGGATAATAAGCTTATATTTTCTAACAATAATTTCATTGCATTTGATGCATCCGATATATATTTCAAACTTTTCATCACACCTTCAGAGTCTTTTGTAGCCGTTTGTTGCCTAATTAAATCAGAGAAACCACGAATAGTAGTGAGTGGACTTTTCAAATCATGTGAGATTGTATGAGCAAATGCCTCAAGTTCATCATTTGATTTATGTATTTCTGCTATAAGCTTTTCCTTAACAGAATCTGCCTTTTTAGCAATAGTGATATCTGAAATAAGCAAAGCAATCTGATTAAAATTAGACATAAACACATAGACTAAAAAATTTTTGTTTAAATCGGGGTTATAATTCTCAAAACTAATAGATTTTTTTTCTTTAACAACAACATTAAGCCTTTCAACCCAATCTGATAATTTCAAAGAACTTAGTTCTGACATTTTAAACCCTATAACTTTTTTACTGTCAATATTTGTCATATTAACAAAGGCCTGATTAACATCTTTGACTAAAAAGTCATTACCACTACCCTCAACATTTGAAAGCACTTCAAGAATAGCAATCCCCTGCGTCAAAGATTCAAACAAGCTCCTAAACTTATCTTCGCTCAGCTCAAGTTTCTGTTGTGCTTCTTTGGCTTCAGTAATATCTCGCACCTGTAACATATATCCAGCATTTATTCCGTCTATGTCATTAATCGGCACAACTATAATATCAAATCCTAACTTTCCAGATTTCGTAGTATTAAGAACTTTTAAATCTTTTATCTGTTGAAAATCAAATAGCCCTTCAAATCTTACTATTTTATTTTTCAATAGTTCTGCTTTTCTTTCCCTCGTAGCAGTAAAATCCCACAAGGAAACACCTGCCATAGAAGCTTTATTTTTAACACCAAATAAATCAAAAAACGCATTATTAGCATTTGAAAACATTGCATTTTTATCATAAACTACAATTGCAGTCGGTGACTCATTCATCATAATGCTATATTTGTTACGACTTTCAAGCATTTCTATCTCTGCCTTTTTCCTTTCTACCAATAGCGTGACAGTAAATAATCCAGTACCAACTAACACTGTCATGAATAATTGTATTGCCAATATTTTATCAGTACTACTAAGATTATTATTCCATCCCAATACATCGTGATTTCCTGTAATAGCTAAAGTAAAAGTCAATACATTAGCAAATGCAATACCTGTGAGTTGAAATCTTAAAGCAATCCAAATTATCAAAGGGAAAAGCATGTATGGTTTTAGATATTGTTCAGCAATATCTGCCCCCCCAAAAAACAACTGCCCTGATAATATTGATAACAAAGCAAAAGCGAAAATCCACTCAATTATTAAAGAATACTTCCATTTTTTTTTAAAGCGAATTAAAGATATTATAGTAACAACAAATGGAGTCATCAACATCATTCCAAACCCATCCGCAATAACCCAAGTCAGCCAAGCTGTATAAAAAGGGTCTTTATTTGTTATCGTCGCTATGGTCGCCCCCAAAATAGCAGTAAAAGAGTTTATAAAAAAAACCGCTACAAGCAAACTGATAATTTCTTTTACTTTCGTAAATTTAACATATTCTCCATTTATCTTAGTGATAAACCAAGCAGAAAGAAAGCTTTCCAAAACATTTGTGGTCATAAACCCTATACTCGCCAAAAAAGTCCTATGTGAGATATTGGCTAAAATACCTGAAAGAAAAATAATTAAAATAATCAACAACCATTTGCTTTTTGGAAAAAGCAATAATACCCCAAGACCTAAACCTGCTGCCGGCCAAATCAACACAATAACCGTTGCAGCACCTGGGAACAAAAGTGATATGTTACAAGCTATATAATAAAAAATTCCTACAATTAGTAAATGGAAATTATCTCTTAAGATAGTTTTGTAATTGTGTTTATCTTGTATTTTATTGACCATAATATACATCCCCTTTAACATATCTTAAATGTCTTAATTTGCCTTAATTTAATTATACTCGATTATTTCGTATTGTAAATACGATTTTTATTTTAATTTACAAATAGGGGCTAAAATAGCGGGATTATGGCAAGTATTAGTCAAAACTTAGCTAATATGGCATTAATTATATAAAGAAATATCCAAGCGAAAACCTGTGCGTATTTCCAGCAAAAGAATAAGGGGTAAAACAATAATCAATGGCAAAACCATTAAAGCGAATACCCATACCTGCTGAAATCCCAGTACCAGTATCTATTTGATTAGCCCTAATATCATATCCTGCACGCAAATCCAACTGAGCGTTATTGATATCTATGGTTTCTTGTACCCCTAAACTAAAAATATTTATTTTATACTCTGGGTAATAGCTGTATTCCTGCGTTAACAATAGTCCTTGTAATAATTTTTTTTCAGCAATTCCGATTTGTATTGAAATATCTGCAGGTGTGGAAACTAAGTTTGAACTATTTGTCACCTTCCCCTCAAAATCTCGCAAGGTTAAACCCATATCCAAATAGCTTTCAATTATATGTGCAATAAAACCAGCATCCAAAGCATACCCTGTTTGTGATTGGCTTGCTATAGATTCATTTATTATTTTCAAAGATAAACCTATATCAAACCAATCAAAGTTCATTGCCAAACCAGCCAAAAAAATCAAATTAGTAGTTTTGAATGTTTCTCCTGGCAAAGCACTTTCATCATAAGAATTATCCTGAGAATAACTATAATTTATAGAAGCCCCCCAAGCCAATGACTTGCCTATGGGCATACCAAACGCCAGATATTCATAATTGATATCCCCTATACTGATAATGTGTGAAAACATAATGCTCATATAGGGGAGTTCGGCGATTCCAGCAGGATTATACCACAGTGATTCTACATCACCAGAGATTGCACTATATGCCCCACCGAGGGCAGCAGATTTTGCGCCAGTTAATACATCTAATGACGCAAGAGCATTCACAGACGGTATTGAAACCGCAACAGTAAATAAAATAACAAATAGTATTTGTTTGAAATAACTCTTTATCATTCTATCACGCTGAACTTGATCATGGTTTTTTCCTTATCAGAAGTAACTACAGCAAAGTATATCCCAAAAGGAAGGCTTTTGCCATTGTAATCTTTTACCTCCCAGACAGCCATACCTTGAGAAACAAATATCGCACTTCCAGGTAGCTCCATTATTTTAAGCAAGCTTACATTATATATTTCTATTTTCACATTGTTGGCTTGTTTAAAAGCAAATTTCATTTGAAAAGTTTTGCTTTTCACAAAAGGATTTGGATATGCAAAGGACTTATTATAAACAGTTGCTATAGGTGTCAGAGTTGGGGTAATAGTGGCAGTTACCGTATTGGTCTCTATTGGTTTATTTGGTTCTGTATTAATAGTAGTTTCTATCACTGTTGCTGCGACAGTAGGAACTCCCATAGTAAAATACATTGTATTTCCAACAGGGCCTACATTCACTATATTTAAGCCAGACATAGAACTACTCCACCAATTAGAACTCGGAACAGTGGCATTATCAAAGCTCGCAATGTTTTCCGCTTTATATAAGTTTTGTGAAGTACCAATTGAATTATTTTCCAAGTGAAATTGTCCATCTGCCTGCTCAAGAGAAACAAGATAATGGCTTGCAGTAGTCATTTGTTGATTGTATTCACTGCCGTTTTGGTCAATGTGCCATATCATAAGACCACTGTCGGGCAAATTACTGCTGCGTCCAATTTTTTGCCTGCTTTCAAGATAAAAGGTTTCTTTGGAGTTTGCTGGATTAATAAACTTATAGCTGACAGCGGTATTTGAGTTTAAGTTAAATGTACCCAAACTGGAAGAGGTCAAATTGCCTAATATAGTTTCCCAACCTGCAAGATCTCTAAGATAGGCACTCGGTGGTGTTGGATTTTTGTAAAAGGTACAACCATAACCCATTAAATCATAATACCCCACACCACAAGAGTCATAAGCATAATCATACAAATCAGGCCAATGCATAAGCATATGTCCGTTTTCGTGACAAAAAACTCCTAATGACAGTTCATCCGCCCCAGAAGAGTTTTTCATATATGAAATCTGATAATCTCCTGCTGACAAACCATTAGCACTAAAAGTATAGTAGCCCATACCTGAAGAATGTGGCCACAAACCTTGAGCCCAAGTATTTTTGCATTGACCAGCATAAAATACATTTATGGCTGTGATATAACCATTGGCATTTGAGAGTGTGGAGAAATCAAAAGAATCAACATCTCTCAAATGTATTAATGCCTCGGATATCAGTTCTTGCGATGCTTGGGAATATGGTCTTGTAGGATCTGAATAATATGATTTATTATGCAAAGCGGTATAATATTCCGTCACATAATTTGTGTAATCAAGCTGGTTATTTGAAACATCTCTGAAATAATCTCTTACCGAACCATTATTTCCAAACTCTGCATAGCCCAACTGATTTGCAAAATTATCCACTTGTGTTCTGGTAATAGTTGCCCTATCATCAGGAAAGTCAATCAGAAGAAGCAGTCCTTTATAACTACCTACCACATTACCCTCTACTGAGTTCACTCCTGAACTGGTTCCCAAAGCAGAAAAAGTTGAAGAAGCAGGACTTAAATTAATCTTTTGATATTGTCTCTTACTCTTATTTTCATTTATTAGCTGTTGTAAGGCATCTCTGTTAATGCGCAAATGTTTGTTTAACAATCTGCCTGCATTATCTCTTAAGCCATTTTTATCTGCTTGATTATCTGCTGAGTCATTATATGTTATTCCTGTCGAAACGAGTTCTTTTTCATCTGCCGATAACCCAGCAAATGAAATTACTTTTGTCTGAGGGTCAACAATCAAAGAATGGCCTTTTGGGGACTCCGCAGTAATATAATTTTCATCACCATAAAGCTTAACATTTACATAGGTGCCATCTGGTTGTTTAAATTTATATTCTTCACCAGCATAAGGCGCTGCTGAAATGCTCGAAAGCAGATAGAGGCTGAAGAAGAGAAAGTAAACTGAGAGCTTTTTCATAAATCACCTGAGTCGGACAAAGTAGGTAAATAATCTAATTATAAATATATATAAAGCATTAAGCGTGCCACGATTATTTGCCATATTTTTGGTCGCTTTTATTGAAGAGTAAATATAAAAAGGCATAAGCAAACCACAATATAGGGAAAGGTTTCGTCTTAGGGAAGGAACTTCCTAAAAGCAGATTGTAATTCCATACTGGATAATAATTATAGGCATGGGGATATTTGTTTTGAATTTAGGTGAGTTTGTTGCGTGTTTTAACTGGATTAAGAAAAAATCAAATGACGATTATTTAGTATTGGTTGGTTTAATTTATTCGAATTTAGGAAGTTGTATTGTAAAAGTCGTGCCCTGCGGACTGGTTACAAAATCTATTTTACCATCCTGTAGCTCAATTGCTTTTTTTACAATAGAAAGTCCTATACCAGTACCTGCTTTTTTACTACTGTGAAAAGGTTCAAAAACTTTATTTAACATTTCATTAGATATGCCCTTACCTGTATCGCTTATACTTATTGCTACATAATTTCCAACTTCATAATCTTTAATAGTAAGCGTTCCTCCATTTCTCATTGCCTCAATAGCATTTTTGTAAAGATTTATCAATATCCTCTCAAACCATATTTTATCTGCTAAAATATTTATTTTTAAACTTGCTTGATTGAAAACACTCACATTTGCAGATTGTGTTTTGCCTTTTAAAAAAATCAGAGTTTCTTTGATTGACTTTTCCAAATTCACAGACTCCACCGAAACAGTAATCTGTTTTGAAAACAAAAGCATTTGTTTTAAAATCAAATTTATTTCCAGTAATTTAACTTGCACCTGTTCGAGAACAATGTTTTTTTCACAAGGGTCCGCCCGTTTGCAGTCTTGTATTGCACCAAGCATTACAGTGAGTGGATTTCTTATCTCGTGTGCGACAGTAGCTGCCAACATACCCATAGAAGAAAGCTGTTCTGATAATATTAATTTCTTTTTGGACTCAGCCAAATCATCGGTGAGTTTTTTAATGCGCATAAAAACAAAAACCTTAGCTCTTAAATCATTAATATCAAAAGGTTTAAAAATATAATCATCCACCAGCGTCTCATAAATACTGTATTTTTTGTGTGTTAGTGTTAAATCTCCAGTAATCATAATGATAGGCGTGTATTTTAATTCCTTGTTTAATCTTACCTTCCTTGCCAGTTCAGTTCCGCTTATAATTGGAATTTTTTCATCCAGCAAGATAATATCTGGTCTAAACGATTTAACCTTTGCCAAACCTTCTTTTCCATCTTCAGCAAATTCTACAATAAAATCATTATCAATATTATTAAAAATAGAAACATATAGAGCTAAAATACCGGGATCATCGTCAATAGCAAGGATTTTATTCGCCATTTTTCACCTTTTTAAAACAAACATTATTTGTTTAGTCCACACAGATCAAAAAAAGGAACAATGATAAAAAACACTGCTTTATAGAAGTTAAAAAATATCTAAATATGCTGTCTATAGCTCGTATTCTCTGATTTTATTATGAAGTGTCTTGTAATCTATCATAAGGGCTTTGGCTACTTTAACCTTATTCCACTTGAACTTTTTAAGGGCTTTTATTATGGCTGTTTTCTCGGAAAACGCCTTGGCTTCACCAGAAACACTTTTAAGCGATTTGATTTCCTCGCTATCATTATTTATAATATCTACAGTTGTAATATCATGTTTCTCAGCTTCTACTCTATAGAGTAGATTTTTCGGTAAGCAAGCCTTATTTATAGAACTACTTGCCATAAGCAAAGAATGTTTTATAGTGTTTTGTAATTCTCTTACATTACCTGGCCAAGAATACGAATAGAATACATCAACTACCTCATCATCTATTGTTTTCACATTTTTATTGAATTTTATATTGTAGTTTAATAAAAAATAATTACTTAGAAGTCTTATATCATCACCTCTTTCACGCAATGGTGGCAACTCAATATAAAACTCATTGATTCTTTGTAATAAGTCATCTCTAAATATATTTTTTTTCACAGCTTCGTTCAGGTTTATATTTGTTGCTGTAATAATCCTCACATCAAGATTTATGTTTTGTTTGCCGCCTACCCTGATTATAGTTTTTTCTTGTAACACATGAAGCAATTTTGTCTGAACATTGAGAGAAAGGTTTCCTATTTCATCTAAAAAAATAGAGCCGCCATTTGCCATTTCAAACCTTCCAATTCTTGTATCTATAGCATTAGTAAAAGAACCTTTTTCATGCCCAAACAATTCTGATTCTACGAGATTATCTGGTAAGGTAGCACAATCAATAACTACAAATGGTCCATTTTTCCTACGACTATTATTGTGTATGGCTCTTGCGATTAGTTCTTTACCTGTACCTGATTCTCCAAATATCATAGCAGATACTTCAAAATCTGCGATTTCCTTTGCGGTTTTGATAATTTTCATAAAGGCTTCATCCTCAGTTACTATTTCTTCCTGCGTTTCTCTGGCATTGAGTTGATTAGTTAATACTGCGACTTTATTTTCAAGTTGCATTTTTTCTAAAAGATTGCGAATAACGAGACCAAGTCTTTCTTCATCCACTGGCTTTACCAGATAATCAAATGCCCCAAGCTTTGTTGTTTCAACAGCCAAATGTACATCCTCGTGAGCTGAAAGAATTATCACTGGATACTTTAATTTTGATTCATTCATTCTGAGCATTAAATCTGTGCCTAACATATCTGGCAAATATATATCCAATAACACAAGGTCATATTTATTGAATTTCATTTTTTCCAAAGCGACACTGCCACTTGCAGCATTCTCAGATTCATATCCGAATCTTGTTAATAGCTTCTCTAAATACCAAATTATTTCAATATCATCATCCACTATAAGTATTCTTTTTGGTGTCTTTTCCATAACATCTCCAATCATTCTATTGAATTTTATTGCAGTTATTTTGTCAAGTTTTACTATAAATCAAACATCTCGGTCTTCTTTCCAACTTATTCATATAATACTATATTTATCCCTTATTAGCAAGATATTTATTGAAATATATGGAATCAATTCCCTATTTTGAGCATAAGTGCTTTATTGTCTTCAAACAAGAGCATACATAAATGAGCTTATTTTTATGGGAGTTTTTGAGAGAAAACGATGTGTAAAGGTGCTATTGCTCGTAGCGTTTTACCATGCCAGAAATCATCTTTGCTATTTCTTCCAGCTGTGCTTTTAATTTAATGCAGTCTGGTTCTGATATAAACTTTTTCCTTTTGGATATTTCAAGCAAAGGCACACACTCATGGGTAGAACCGCGGGCTATAAAGAAAAAATTTTTCTTGTCATTACCTGTAAATTTGCCATTGCCTTCGGCTATATTAAGAGAGATAGACAAAGCCGCTCTATTTATTTGGTCAACAAGATAATAAGTACCTTTTGGGAATTTATCAGTTAAGTTTGAGATTTGCTCGGCAAAGTCAACTGCCTTTTGATAGACATGTAGATTTTCAAATAAAAAAGCCATTGTTGTTCCCCCTCCTACCATGGTTTTATATCGAAGATATATTACAATAAAACTAAAACATAGGCAACATAAAAAATCAAGATCATTCAGATAGTAGATAGTTGACAAGACAAATACAGGAAAGAGCTTTCAGAGAGTAGAGAGTAGATAGGAGACACGACAATTGTAGGAAAGAGCTTTCAGAAAGTAGATAGTAGAAAGGTGACAAGGCAAAACAAATGCAGGAAAGAGCTTTCAGAAAGTAGAGAGTAGAAAGGAGAACGAAAGGTGTACTGAGTTGTTTTTTTGTCGTGACTGAGTTTGTTTTGTCTACTTTCTACTATCTACTCTCACCTTTCTCGCCCACCCTCACCTTAAATCAAATACTTTAGAGAGGAGAAAGTTGATAGTAGATAAGGCAAAACAAGTGCAGGAAAGAGCTTTCAGAAAGTAGATAGTAGAAAGGTGACAAGGCAAAACAAATGC
>JBAXIL010000030.1:0-21042 GCA_037138355.1 bacterium | reverse complement strand
GAGGGCAAAATTATTATTGCCTCAGATTCTAAATAAAAGAGTATTTTCTTGGCCACTATTTTATGAAGGTTGCTACCTTATGTTTTGGGGCTTTTTCAAAAAACTATTTATTGCTGATAATGTTGCTAGTATTGCCAAAACCGCCTTTTCTCAATATCAGTCTATGTCTGGGGCAGATATTCTAATAGGAGTATATGCTTTTGCCATTCAAATTTATTGTGATTTTTCTGGCTATTCAGATATTGCGCGTGGGCTTGGAAAGACCATGGGATTTGACCTTATCTGGAACTTTAACCTGCCATATTTTTCAAAGAATCCTTCAGAGTTTTGGAAACGCTGGCACATATCACTGTCTACATGGTTGAGAGATTATCTTTATATACCACTTGGCGGCAATAGATTTGGAAATATATTTACATATAGAAATCTTATTATAACTATGTTGCTTGGAGGTCTATGGCATGGGGCTGCTTGGACATTTGTGCTATGGGGAATGTACCACGGCATATTGCTTGCTGGACATAGATTAATACAGCCATATCTGCAGAAGCTATTTTTAAATACTAATCAGTTAGTTAAGAATATGTTCTCGGTATTGTCTGTTGTTGTTATGTTTAATTTGGTCTGTTTGGGATGGATATTTTTTAGGGCAGGAAACTTAACTACTGCTTTTTCAATGATAGGAAAGATAGTAACTGATTTTGGAGATATAAATATTTCCGTTGTGAATGAATTAGTTGTATATATTTGGGTTCTTATTTTTGTTGAAGTATATCAGTATTTTTCAGACGACTTACTTGCTATATATAAGACCAAACCAGTAATAAAATGGGCGTTTTATTTTGTCTGTATGTTATTGATGGTTGTTCTTGGTTCTTACAGTGGACATTCGTTTATATATTTCCAATTTTAAGTATTACTTAGGAGCATTGATTTATGGCAAAAAAAATTGTTAAAACAAAAGCGATCAAAAACAGATTGATAGAGAAGAACCCAATTAATAGAAAAGTTAATAAAAATACTTATGATTACAAAAAAGATTTATTTATGCGATTTATGTACTTTTTATCAGTGTTTGCCGCAGTTGCGGTTGTGACATATATTATTTTTACATTAAATGGAGCAATGCCACCTAACCAAGATGAAAAATATACAATTGATTTGAATAAGGCAAAATTGGAACAGGCAAAAACTGTAAGTGGGGACATAACGATGCTTACTAACTCAGAAGCTGCTTTGGCTATTACAGCCGAAGAAATTAAACCTTCGTTTGAATCCCGTCTTAATGAAATAGCACCAGGCAAAAAGTTTAATATGATTTATCTTATGGGCGGTTTCCCGAGATCGTTTCGTTTATTACTTGAAAAGGCAGATTATAAATGTATAAACAGCAATGGAACATTACTTGTGATGATAACGCCTATGGAGTTAAATAGAAATGGCCGTTTTTTCACAGGGGCAATTTATTCGTTTTTTGGTTGGAAAGAATTGTTCACTGAACTTATACCATATATGCAATTTAACTATGTGGCTGACTTTTTAGGATATTTTGTTTTTCCTTTCTCTACTTATTCAGAAAAAGTAAAGAATATCTTTTCTTCTGATATATCTCGTGGGGACAATAGTTCTGCCTCACAACTTTCCAAATATGTAACTCAGCACTTCTATCAGTATGCGCTGTCTGATTATCAATCGGATTCTCTTGTGAAAATTATCAAAGGTTGTCAAAAGCGGGGACTAAAGGTAATAATTGTTAAAATGCCAACGAGTGTTGAACTAAGAAAAGTACTGGGAATAGGGAATCTAAATAGATTTTCTTCAAGAGTAAATCAAATCGCTAAAAATAATAAAGTTCCAGTCATAGATTATATAACAGGTGTGAATGGTTCGGAGTATGATTATCCTGACACCGCGCACTTAGGTCCAGTGTCGAGACAAAAGTTTGTTGATAAGTTGATGATAGATTTAAAGCCCCTACTAAACTAATAGTATCGCCATTGTTTATGATTTGAGTAAACTGTCCTATAAAATAACTAATGGCCATTAGATTTTACCTCTTGTGATAGAAATACACCTTGAAGTCCTCTATTTATCCCTTTATTGCTTGATTTATATTGCTTTGGCTTATATTAAAAATATATTGATTAATAATGCACTGCGTTATATAATATAACAATCAAATATTCTATTAATGACTAATAGGAGAGCATTTTGACAGTAAATACTTGTTACTTGTCTTGTTTTGGTGTTGATACATTGTGTTTTATTAGTCATATTATGGTGGGAAAATGATACCATTTAATAAACCTGCGTTCTTGGGTCCGGAAATTGATTATATTAATAAGGCTGTTTCAAATAATAAGATAAGTGGCAATGGAGAGTTCTCTAAAAAATGCACTTCTTTTTTTGAAACAACTTTTCATGCGCCTAAAGCTATGTTGACGACATCTTGTACTCATGCCCTTGAAATCGCAGCGCTTTTATCGGAAATTAAACCTGGGGACGAAGTCATTATGCCTTCATATACTTTTACTTCTACTGCAAATTCTTTTATTCTCCGAGGAGCTAAAGCTGTTTTTATAGATATACGCGAAGATACTATGAATATGGATGAACAGCTGGTAGAACGAGCTATTACTCCTAAAACTAAAGCCATTGTTCCAGTCCATTATGCGGGTGTTGCTTGTGAAATGGATTTGATTAATGAAATTGCTTTAAAACACAAATTATTTGTTGTTGAAGATGCGGCACAGGGCGTTATGTGTAAATATAAAGGTAAGTATTTAGGTACGCTTTCTGATTTTGGTTGTTATAGTTTTCATGAAACAAAAAATTATACTTGTGGTGAAGGTGGAGCAATAATAATAAGAGATCCTGAACATGTAGAAAGAGCAGAGATTATCTGGGAAAAAGGGACGAATAGAAATAAGTTTTTTCGCGGAGAGGTTGACAAATACACATGGGTTGATATAGGTTCGTCATATTTGCCTTCTGAAATAAATGCCGCTTTTCTTTGGGCACAGCTTGAAAAAGCGGAAGAAATAAATAATGACAGGTTAAATACATGGAATACATATTATAATGCTTTAAAACCATTAGAGGATAGAGGGGTTATAGGCTTACCTTTTATTCCTAAACATTGCGAGCACAATGCCCATATGTTTTATATTAAAACAGCTAACTTGACGCAAAGAACAAAACTAATTGAATATTTAAAAGACAGTGGCATAATGGCAATCTTCCACTATATACCTTTACATTCTTCGCCTGCTGGTAAAAAGTTTGGATATTTTTCGGGAGAGGATGTTTTTACAACCAAAGCAAGTGAGAAAATAATTCGACTACCTATGTTTTTTGGATTAAAGAAAGAAGAATGCTTGTTTATAACTTCTAAAATTTTAGATTTTTATAAAAAAATATAATTTATTGTGAATTATTGTATTCCTTTTTAAGGGAGATAAAGTGTGAAACAATATATTAGTGAGATTGATACGGCGCGTTTCGGCTTTAAGATAGCCAAAATTGAAGACTTTAATATGCCTTTGGCTGAATTGCTTCAGACCTTAAAGAAAGATAATGTTAAGATGGTTATTGGACGCGCAAAAAGTTCAGATACAATTAAGTTAAATGAAATGGAAGACAATGGGTTCCGTATTATGGACACGCAACAGACTTTTAAATATGAAATTGGCAAGTTCCCAATTATAAAAATACCAGTCGATAAATCAATAACATTACGCGAACATACTCAAGCTGATACTGAAGAGATAGTAAATATAGCTGGAAATGCATTTGATAATTATGGTCATTATTTTGCGGACTTACGGTTAGACAGGTTAAAATGTGCAGAGATTTATAGAGATTGGGCTCGTAGAAGCTGTCTTGACGACAAGGTTGCAAAAAAAATATTTGTAGCACAGATAGACAATAAAATTGCAGGTTTTGCAACATTTAATACTGTTGGCGTCGGAGCTTTGTTACATGGGGTTTGTGGCCTTGGTGCAGTATCAGTTTAACATAGAGGTGCTGGAATATATCCTGCAATAATTAATTATGCATTATCTTGGGGAAAAGCAGTTGGGCTTGCTTGGGAGGAGTACAGTTGTATTGCAAGTAATTTTCCAGCAGTCCGATCATATATAAATTCTGGTTTTAAGCCTTTTGATTCTTTCATAACGCTTCACTGTTGGATTGATTAGGGTTATTAAAAATATCAGTATATTAATTAGGAGGATTAAATGATTAAACTTTCTTTTGTTATACCATGTTATGGTTCTGAACATACAATCGATAAAGTAGTTGGAGAAATAATAAAATCAGTCAAGGCGAGGCGTGGATATGACTATGAAATTATTCTTGTCAATGATTGTTCGCCAGATAATGTATTAAAAGTTATAAAAAAGTTGTGTTTAAAAAACTCTCGTATAAAGGCATTGTCAATGTCAAAAAATTTTGGACAGCAGTCAGCCCTTATGGCTGGGCAGGGAATTGCAGGCGGAGATATAGTTATATGTTTGGATGATGATGGACAATCCCCAGTTTATAACTTTTATCAAATGATTGACAGATTGAATGAAGGATTTGATGTTGTATTTGCTTGTTATGGAATAAAGAAACAATCCATGTTCAAAAACTTTGGTAGCTGGCTTAATCAAAAGATGTTACAGGTATTGTTGAACATGCCAAAAGGTATAGAACTTTCAAGCTACTTCGTAATGAAGAAATATATATCTGATGAAATGATTAAATATAAAAATCCATATCCGTATAACATGGGTCTAATATTATCAATAACACGAAATATTTCAAACTTTATTTGTGAAGACAGAAAAAGAATTTCTGGCAAGACTGGTTATACTTTCACAAAGCTCCTTGGACTATGGATTGACGGGATGACTAATTTCTCGGTAAAACCATTAAGGGTTGCTACTTTTTTAGGAGCGATAGGTGGTACTTTTGGTTTGTGCTTTGGAGTATACACTGTGATTAATAAAATTATCAATCCGTCAACGCCTGTTGGATATAGTGCTATCATATCTATGGTATCTTTTGTTGGCGGAGTAATGCTTTTTGAACTTGGAATATTGGGCGAATATGTAGGAAGAATGTTTATCAGTATAAATAAAATACCTCAATATGTTGTAAGAGAAAAATTCAATATTAAGTAATATATGTTTTCAAGGACGAATTATTTTTAGATGGAGGTTTTAATCATTAATTTAAATAAAGTTTTAAGTGGATTTACGCTTGATAATGGCATTTACTATATGCATAAAAGAGATGATATATCATATCCTGAATACGGAAATGATATTTTTTTTAAAGTTGAAGATGAAAGTTTTTGGTTTAAACACAGGAATAATTGTATTATTGAGGTAGTCAATCGTTTTTGTGGCAAAAATGATGTTTTTTTTGATGTTGGCGGTGGAAATGGTTATGTCTCAAAAGGATTGCAGAGTGCTGGAATAGAGACAGTTCTTGTAGAACCTGGAATTAGTGGAGTTATAAATGCAAAAAAACGAGGAGTAAATAATATTATATGTTCTACAGTACAAAATATAGATTTTAAAGGTGAACGGATAAATGCAGTAGGGCTTTTTGATGTCATAGAACATGTGGAAGACGATATAGCTTTTATCAAATCTTTGTATGAATGCACTGAGAAAAACGGATATATATTTATAACAACACCTGCGTATAAACTCTTGTGGTCGGATGAAGACATTGAGGCAGGACATTTTAGAAGATATACATTGAAATCACTAAAATTAAAACTTGATTTAGTTGGTTATGAAGAAGTTTATAGTACATATATTTTTGGTTTTCTTTTGCTGCCGATACTATTAATGCGAACAATTCCATATATTTTGGGTTTTAGTAAGCGTAGGAAGAAATCTCTTGGTGAAAGACAAAGTGAACATAAAGCAAATCAGTCTTTGGTGAATACCATTATTGATGCGCTATTAGCTTTTGAATTAAAGATTATATCAAGAAAAATGAAAATGTTTTTTGGCGGAAGTTGTCTTGTTGTGGCAAGGAAAAAGACATAAAAGTGTATTATTGTAAGTTGCATAATAGTTAAATTGGATGTATAATTTATTTTATTGTTAAAAAATATTTTGGAGGGTACCTTGAATAAAATTATAATAGGTGTTTTGGTTTTAGTAGGATGGATAATTGGTCAAGTTATGATATTTCTTGGTCATGTTGCACCAGGAATTAGTATCATTTTGTTATCCGTTTTGATTGGATTATTAATTTTATTTAAACCTTGGCAGCTATTAAAAAACACAAGTGAAGTAAGATCCAGTGGGATTAACCTAAATAGCACATGGGTACCAGTTTTTTTGGCATCAGCGGGATTTATTTTATCTATCATAGGCACAATAATCGTAAAGGATTACTCCAATATAAGTTTGTTCTTGTATATAGGTTCGGGGTTTTTACTCTTTTTAGCAAAACCAATTAATGAGAAATTTTTTCAATATTTTGAAATACCTGAAAAAAGTCAACCAATGCAAAAATGGGAGCCATGGTTTGTGCTTGCCTTGTTTTCAATTTCGGTTTGGTTACGGTTTTATAATCTTGGAGATTTACCTGCTGTAGGCGGTGGGAATGAAGGGCTGATTTTAGGAAATAGCAGGTTACTTTCAACCAATGGCATGCCGTATATGCCACACATTGGAGGGGGAACAGATTGGCCGACCTTTACATATTATGTAGGAATATTTTTTGCAAATATTTTCGGTTGGGATATTTCAACTTTTAGATTCAGTAATGGAATTTTTGGAGTTATTTCAATAATATCTTTTTACTTTTTGACGCGTCGAATAACTTCTCCATTATCGGCAGCAATAACCTCATTGATGTATTCGGTTTTTCTCGCTCATCTTATTATTTCAAGACTCTTTGTTCCAGTTGTTACACTTTTGTTCATACCACATATATTGTGTCTTGCTATTATTTTAGCTGCAAGTAAAAGACCAAAATGGTATTTGTATTTGGCGGCTGGTTTGGCTTGTGGTTTCAGTCTTGAAGGATATGTTCCTGGTAGAGGAGTAATACTGCTTTTTGTTGGATGGTTTATTATTATGTTTATCACAAGGCAAAAGATGTTTCATAAAATATCAAATTTTATTCTATTTTGGGTTGGTTTTCTTTTGGTCGCATCGCCAGTCATATATTTTGCGATCACGAAACCTGATCAATACTGGGGTTATGTAAATAGTGTTAATCCAAGTAGAGGTGGAAGCATTTTAACTTATATACAACTTTTATGGTCCAGGGTACCATTGTTTGCTGGAATGTTATACACAAAGAGTGCCAGCGAGATTTTGTGGCACCTGCCTTATGAACCACTTTTAAATCCAATCACTATAGTATTATTTTCTGCCGGTCTATTTTTATCTTTTTTCGCTTTTTGGAAACCAATTCCTGCTGCATTACTTATATTATTCTTTGGTGGAATGATGCCATCAATGCTTGGGGGTGGTGGACCTTCACAACCAAATTCTGCAAGAGCAATAATGGCATTTCCCATCATATTTATATTGAGTGCTTTTTCTTTTGAACGATTAATTCGTGTTTTTTACCAGTTAGGAAAGAAAAAGTTTTATATATTTATTTTGGCTATTGGAATTATTTGTTCACTTTGGACTTTTCAATCAAGTTTTAAAGATTTTCTTAGGTGGAGTACTAATCCTATTTTGCTTGTAATGGAAAATCATCAATTTTATTTAATGGGTAAAGAAATTAAAAAATACCCAAAAGCAGTATTTTATGTTTCTCCACTGTTTATTTTCTCCGATGCAGCAGGAGTATATTTACCTAAAAATATTCAGCTGAATGTGAAAAAGAACATAGATGATATGATGGTTTTTCCTGTACAGAATGATTATGTTTTATTAATTGATCCATTTTATACAGATGCTGTTAGTATTTATAGTAAATATTTCCCAAATGCTATAGTAAAAACTTATAGTGAAACTGACCCAAAAGGTAATGATGAATATTTTGAAACGATAAAGATGAATTCAAACGCACGAAGATATGTCGATAAATTTGTTCCATATGTTTTTCTATCTTCGGTCTTTATTCCAAAACAGGATATTGTTGATTTTCAAACCATGCTTTATGTTATGGATAATAGCAAATTTGAGCGAGTGCGTGTTTTTGGTAAGTCTGATTTTTCTAAAAAATATAGTAATAAGAAAATCAGAATAAAAGGTGCATTGTTAGTTCCACCGCTTTCAGTAGCAGACAGTAATAACCAGGAACTATGTATTTTCAATTTACCATGGAGCGGTTGGAAGCTAATGGTAGATGGAAAAGAACGACAGTTTGGAAATCGTATGTTACTTGATAGTGGAATACACTTTATAGAATTTTCTGGAACAGTTCCTTTAAACGCTGTGGGTGATTTACCTTTAGATGTGAGACAAGGAACAATAAGTATGGTAGAAAGAGGTCTCATGGTAGGAATCAATGAAAAATTTGGTGTTCGTATGTATGAGTCTCCAGGTGCAAACAATTGGGATAAGCCATTTACTTATTCACATAGACAAGTTGGCCCTGATTGGAAAATTTATGATGGTATGTCTATGCAACTTCCATTCTCGCTCAAAGTAGTTTCATATATGCGAGTGCCCGTTGATGGGGAGTATGAAATATCAGGTAATAAATATAATAGATGTAAGATATTAGTTAATGGTATTATGGTTTTCGAAAATATGTCAGATCCTGTTTCGATTATATCAAAAAATATATTTCTTACAAAAGATAAACCTGCAAAAATTGAATTGTTTCAACTTGTTGAAGGTGTACCTATTAGTTCAAGAGCTCTTACTGTATATGTAAAAAGCCCAAATATGGATGTTCCTATAATTGCACCTTATGATTGGTTTTATCCGGTTGATTAGCTGTATTGCTATCAATTTATAATAAAGGAGCTATATGCAAAATAGTAAAATAGAAGAAGAAATGTTTAATGAAAAAGGCACGAACGGAGATTATGATTTTTTTCCTGAGAATGATTATCTAAAAATGTGGAATATATCGGGATTCTCAAAGAATGATAAGAAAAAAACAATTTTTGAAGCAGGTTGTGGAACAGGTGCTTTTGGAAGGAGACTTGCTACTATGGGTTATAGCGTAACAGGTGGAGATATAGCAGGCAAGCTTGTTCAGATAGCTAATAAAATGGCAAAAAAGGAAGGCTCAACATACAGGGCAGTTAAAGTTGACCTACTAAATATGAAAAAGTTTAAAAAGAAATTTGACTATATTCTTTGTCCTGCTGTTTTGCATCATTTCCCAGAATTAGAACCAGTGATGAAAAGTATGAGTTTAATTTTAAAACCAAAAGGCACACTCGTGCTTGTTGAACCAAATGGCTCACAACCTGTGGTTAAACTCTCAGAGTTTATTAGAAAGAATATTTGGCCATTTAATACAATGAAAAATTTGGCAACCCCAAATGAAACTATGCATACTGTAAAAAGTTATAAAAAAGTTTTAGAAAATAATGGTTATGAAATTATTAAAATTGGTACTTTTGAACCGCATATGATTAAGGGTGATTATGGATTTTTTGTTAATATACTTCTATTTATTAAATATGATATACTTCAAAAAATGTTAAGTTTGATTTTGGGTGGCTATAATTCTGGTTCTGTATTGGTCATGAAAGCGGTGAAAAAATGATTAAATCATTATTAAAACTTTTAATGAAAAACAGTGCTATTGCGAGAGTAGTGGAAAATCTTTACTGCAAGTTACCATATCATTTTATGAATGGCAGGGCATTAAATCCTCTATCTGTTGTTTTGCTTGTTACTTATAAGTGTAACTTAAATTGTCAAATGTGTTTTTATTATAATGAAAATGAAGTAGAACATACGCATGAACTAATACGCAACAGGGCAAAAGATGAACTTACCACTGAGCAGATATACAGTCTTATAGACGATATGAAAAAAATGAAAATTAGAGTTATGACTATACATGGTGGCGAACCACTCATATATCCTAAAATATTTGAGATAAGCAAATATGCTAATGATAATGGCATATTAGTAAACTTTATTACAAACGGCGCATTATTAAATGAAGAAGTGGCAAAGAAAATAGTTGACTCTAAAATTGCAAGTATTACATTTTCAATAGATGGTCCAGAAAAAATACATGATGTAGTAAGAAATAAAGTTGGAACATTTCAAAAAATGATAGCAGGTATTGGTTATCTTAAAGCTCTTGAGGCACAAGGAAAAACAATCCCGAATCTGTCTGTTTCCACATATATTTCAGCTATAAATGTTGGTCAAATAAGTGAATTACATGAAATAATAAAGGGAGCAGGTATCAAAAATTGGGGAGTAGGGTTAATAACCTATAATAGTTCAAAATTAACTGAAACAAGTAAAAAAATACTTGGAATATACGAAGGTACAGGACAAGGCAGTTTGGATAATTTAAAGGATGAAATAAAGGCAATCGATTTAAGTATTCTTATTGACCAGAGAAACAAGTTGAAAAAGAAGAATATTGAGCACCGCTTGGAAATGATATTTCCTTCAGAAAAATCTATAAATAATTATTATGATGAATTCTATAATGAAGTTGATCACTGCCTATATCCATGGGCAAGAACTGTAATATCTCCTTATGGAGAAGTGTTCCCATGTGTGAATCTGTCAATGATAGATTACAAGCTTGGCAATATAAAGGAAAAATCTCTAAAACAAATATGGAACTCAAAAGAGTATATAGAGTTTAGGAAGAAAATGAAAGCAAACAAGCTTTTTCCTATATGCTCAAAATGCTGTGTTATTAATAATGTGGACCATTTGTAGTGTTGACAGGCAATAAACAAAAGTGTAATATGGTTAAAATACTTAACTGGAGGAACATAATTGACACGCAATATTTTGATTGGCGTTAGTCTTTTTTTTCTTTTAATAGGACAGTTTTTCATGTTTGCAAAAGCAGATTTTATTAGTGGTGGTATTTTTACCATTTTGGCAATAGTGCTTGGAATAATCATTTATTTGAATCTATATATGAAAATATTTTTGACTGGAAAGATTATTGTTAATGAAATAAAGTATAAATTGGATGACTTGAAAGCGCTAACGAGTTTGATGAATAATGTAAATAATAGTGGTTCTAATTCAAGAAAATCTTCAAAAAATAAAAACAGCAATTCTAAGAATTCTAAACAGAGCTTTTCTTTGTCAAGTTTGGTTTCTATGCCTATGGGTAAAATTTCTCTACATGTTATAATTCCTAAATGGCTTTTATTTATTGTTGATTTTGTAATATTTGGTGCTGGTCAATTATCACTTAAGCAAGGGAATTGGAATATTACGATATTAGAGCTATCTATCGCAGTTGCTTTGTTTATATATTTGCTTATAATGAAACAAAAAGCTTTATCGTTTGATATTGTTTTTAATAAAATGATACAGTTACTTTTAACAAGTGGTGGCTTAATATTAATGATATTTGGTTGGATTTTACTTATGAATAATGGTGTTTTTCAACAATATTGGGGAGTTTTTTATACATCTATTGGAGTATTTCTTGCGTTCTTAGGTTTACCTCAAGCTGATTTAACAGAGGAAATCGTAAAAACAGAAGAGCAAAAATCTGATATACTACTGCAAAAACCAGCTTGGCTAAATAATTATTTTGTAAAGGCCGTTTTTATTACTGTCGCCGTAGTTTTAGTGCTTTTTGGAAATAACTATATAGTTGTTCCTGAAGAAAGTATGACAGGTATATATTTATATGCTGTGGCGATTTTTTTTGTATTTCTTGCTATGCCTTTATTCAACTTCCCAGAAGAATATAAAGAAAATAAAGTTTTAGATATTATACGACTTATAGCGGCTGGAATCGCTATGTTTATTGCTTATCTTGCACAGACAAACTTTGCAACTAACAATATACAAATAGCAGTTATATATTATGTGATAGCGGCAGTAATATTTATAGCATTTTTCCCAATATATAAAAAATTTGAAACCAAAGATCCTGCTGATCCTTTTCCTATTAAAGTAGAGATAATTTGTTTTTTGATTATATTGGCTGTGGCAATTTTTTTCCGTACTTATGAGTTAGGAAGTGTCCCGTTTGGAATAGAAAATGATGAAGCAGGAGGATATGTTTCACACGCAAATGGTCCTTTGAGAAGTGTTGGGTGGTTTGGAATATATTTTCATATTATACAGTTTCTTCAGGTGTTTATTAGTGACCACAGAATTGCACTTAAAGGTATGGGTGTTACTGTTGGCATTATTTCAATACCTGCTTTATACTTTTTATTACGCTTTTTATTTAATGTCCGTACAGCTATATTTGGTACTATGGTTTTTTCGGTACTGCGTTGGAATGTGCACTATGGAAGATTTGGACAGGGAGCTATATTTACTCCTATAACTGAAATATTAGTATTATATTTTCTGTTTGTGGCACTTGAAAAAAGAAATAAGTTTATTTGGTTTATTACTGGTGTAGCAGTTGGACTTGCCTGGCATGGAGTCATGACCACATGGCTTATAGTTATACCTATCACACTTTACTTGTTATTAAAGTCCTTAGATATTAAAGGTTTCTTTAACAAACATTTTATTGGAATACTTGCTTTTGTTTTAGGCTTTTGGCTTTTTGGCTCTATGATTGTCCGTAACTTGGTTATTATAGATAAGGTCTTTTTGCCTCGTATATATACCGTTTCTGTTTTTGGTAAAGATCCTAATGCCCCAAATAAAAATGTAGGAGCAGGGATAGTACAAAATACAGATCTTGTGTTAAAAATGTTCAATTATAAAGGAGACAATAGACAAAGAAACTCTGGTGGAGAACCATACGAGCCAACCATGGATTTTGTTACAGGAATGTTTTATGCAGTTGGCTTTTTATATGCACTATATTACAGTAAATATTATTCTTTTTTTGTGCTTGTCTTGATCTTCTTTTCTCAAGCAGCAGGTTCTATATTCTCTATAGAAGCCCCCTCTGCTATGCGCGCCTTGGGAACCATGATACCTGCTATGATATTTATCGCACTTATTTTCGATAAGATTTGGCAGGCTTTATGTCGTGTTTTTGGTAAAAAATGGGAGTTTGTTTTTCTTCCTTTATTACTTTTAATAATTTTGTTCCCAATAGTAAAAGAAAATTATAGGCAATATTTCCAGCGTTGGGTTGGCGGTTTGGATGAACTGCAGTCTTCTGCTGGTATGTATGCTAAAGAATTGGGTATGAATACAAGGGTAATTCTTTATACTTCTATTTTTTATCCAGGTCATCCGCCTTATGCAATCTTTAGAGGTGAAGAAAAATCAAACAGCACTCCGAATATGACAGAAGCAATGAGCTACTTTGCCAAAACGGATTATGAAGATAACTGTTCATTCTTTTATAATTTTGATTTAGCCGAAAATATAGATAATTTTAAGAATGTTTACTTTCCTGAATGTTCAATTGTAGATGTGGACCATAAACACTTTAATAAACATGGCAGTGATTGGAAGTTTTTCAAAGCAATAACTGTTTCTAAGGAACAAATGGAAAAAATTCGTGGTCTTGATGCAAAATATAATTTTATTGAAACTAAAAGCACGCAGAGTTTTAAAAATGAAGCACCGTCTTATAAGGCATCATTGGATAAAATGATTCCGTACAGTGTTACATGGGATGGTGGATTTATGACTCCGTACTACGGAGATTTTAGAATTATCAATAGCGGTAATGCATCTTTTGAAGTGTGGATTAATGGGACAAAGCTTGAAAAGGAAAAATATTATTCTTTACCACTGGGGCTTCATCATATTGTAATCAAGACATTAAGAAATAGCATATCAGAAAAGCTTGACCTTAAGCTTGAGACAAGAAAAAGAAGCGGACAGCAAATTAATTTGAGTGAGAGCTTACCTTTACAACTTAATATGTTTTACAATTTACCTCGGATAGGACTTTATGGTAAGTATTTTGCAGGCGATGCATGGGACATGGGCGAACCACCAATGTATGAATATATTGACCCGTTCTTATGGATAACAGGAATACCAAGAGATTATGTGGCATCACAGATTTGGTCTGGGAATATACGCATACCAGAAGATGGTAATTATCGCTTTCTTACACAGTCAAATGGCTATGTGAGAACTGTATTAGATGGCAAATATTATTCTCTTGAAAATCCAAGTGATCCTAAAGCTGCTAATGCCAATAAATATTTTTATAATAAACCAATGCAAAAAGTAGATAATTTTAATCTTAATAAAGGAATGCACAGAATAACTATATATTCTATTTATTCAGTGGTTATGAAATTGTCTTGGCAGAAGGTAGGTGGTAATATTGTGCCTGTGCCTATGGAAAATATTACACCTGAATATCCAGTGACTGCGCGACGATAGAATAAATATATATTTAATAATATTATTTAGTGGAGGGAAAATGGTAAAAAAGAAGAAAGTTATTTTGAAAACTGGGAAGGCAATAAAAAGAATAACAACTGTGTCAGTAAAACAGAAAAAATCAATGCCTAACGCTAAGCCAAAAATGAATATTTTCTTTTTAATTGCACTGGTTGCAGTACTTGTAGGACTTACATTCTTTGAAATTACCTACATGTCAAAACAATCGACAATGAAGGATAAAAAACCAGATTTTGTAAGAATGTGGGATCATCATCCATATACTAATATTGACATGTTAAAGGTATATGGAGAATTTATTTATGGGATTGATGATGACAAAGGTATGGTTATTAAATTTGACAGATTAACAGGAAAGATAATTCACATTCTGGATTTGAAAGTACCTATAGCTACTTGTATTGAAAGTCCTGATGGAAATCTTTTAGTCTTGGATAAAAGTAATGAGATAAAAAAGTTTGACAATAAATATCAATTAGTTGGAAAAGTAGTTCTTCCTGTTGGTTTGAAGCCGATTTGGATGGAAAATGATTCGGAAAATAATTTGTTTGTAGTTGATGGTCATACAATGACAGTCCATAAATTTGACACAGCGCTAAATGAAATGCTTACTTTTGGCGGTAAAGGTCTGGCAAATGGAAAATTTAATGTTCTATTAAAAATCTTTGTAGGCCCTAATGATGATATATACTGTCTTTCTGGTGCTGATGATAATTCTCGAAAAAAAGTTAGTATTTTCGGTAAAGATGGTAAGTTTAAAAAAGAATGGACGATAAGAAACATAAAAGAGTTTTCAAGATGGGATAGTCTTGCGATTGCTGCAGATGGATATATATATATAAACTCTAATTCAACGAATAACATATATGTTTTTACTAACAATGGAAGGCTTGTAAGTAAGTTCAAATCCTGTAATGATAATTCGTGTAAGAATGATGAGTGCGTTCTTACTTTTCCTGCATGTATTACAGGTGGTATGAATGGGGAGTTATATGTTTATACACATCAGATTGTAACAATTAAAAATATACAGTATTGATGATTATATTTAGATTTTAGTAAAAAAACTTGGGAGGATACAATGGCAAAAGTTAAAAGCAATAAGAAAAGTGTAGCAAGAAAAGTACCAGTTATAGCAACTTTAGCTTCAAAAAAGACACAAAACAAAGCGGTAGAAACGCCAGTGAAAAAAAAGAATAGCACGCTTTTGTTTGCTATTGTAGGTTTACTATTAGCATTTACTATTGGCGAGATTTTGTTAGTTACAAAAGAGTCAACCAGAAAACAAATTAAGCCTGAATTTGTTCGCTTGTGGGATCATCATCCATATACAGGAATCTGGTATTTTAATGAAAATGGTGATTCGCTTTTTGGTGTAGATCCAAACCGTGGTCAGGTAATACAGTTCAATAAAGAATCAGGTCAAATGATACATGTTTACAATGTGGAAACTCCAATAAACAATTGTATAGTAGATTTAGAAATGAATATTAATATTTTGGATAAAATTGGTATTGTGCATAGATTTAATAAAAATTTAAAGTTAAAAGATACTATAACTCTCAAGTCAGGTACTACATCCAGATGGATGGAAGTCGATTCAAAAGGTAATATTTTTGTTGTTGATGGCAAAGATAATTCTATTCATAAATATGGCCCTGATTTTAAAGAAATTTTAAGTATTGATGCAGTAAATAAGTCGAAATATAAGTTCGTTGATATCGACAAAATTTATGCTGGTCCAAATGATGATATATATTGTTTGGTTGGTATGGCTTCTGGACAACATGGAGTAGCTATTTTTAGTAATGACGGATTGTTTAAAAAAGTTTGGCCATTAAGGAATATAAAAAAATGGTCTAATTATCAGACACTGGCAATCACGCCAGAGGGTAACGTTTATTTTAATGTCAGCGATGAAAACAAAATTAATGTATATGACAATAATGGAAAAATGTTAAGTAGTTTTGATTCATGTAAGGATAACAGCTGTGTTATAACATATCCATGTGCGGTAATAGGTGGTATGAGTGGAAATATATATATTCTTACGCATCATATTCTTACTTTGAAGAACATTTTATACAAATAAATTAATTTAGCATAAAGTTGTTTCTTCTTGAAATAGATATTATTATGATTTTACAATGTCAGGAATGACATTGGTATTTTGGTATGACTTATTAGATATTAATACAATCAATATATTCCTTTTCTTGTTTAGTGATGATTTTTCGTTGACACTGGCATAAAAGTAAATTACAATAAACATATAGTCAAAATCGAAAAGGAGTTTCGTTAATGAGATCAAAATATTTGTACACATTAGTAATACTTATTGCGATTCTTACTGTTGGTTTAGTTAATTCTATAACAAATAATAAGGGTATGTCAAAGGTATATGCTTTTGTTCAGGGATATATACCACAAACACCATATTACAATGAAGTCAGCCCATATACTGTTAATGATTTTGAGAATGATCATGTACCAGTTACTATGTTATATCCTCCTCTTGCTGCAGAAGGCGATTACAAAGGTTGGAAGGGCACCTATTTCGGTGTTACTCCATACCCAACACCACAAACTATTGTGTGTGGCCTCTCAACTTGTTTTCCTGATTCTATGGTTCCTTGTACAAGACATAATCAACAATTTACAAGAGTTGTCTGGACGGGAAATAACTATATAAATCCTCAGTATTTACACCTTACAAATTATGCAAATGCCACACCTGGGGCTTATGGTAAAAACTTTGAAAACATAGGTTGCGGCGGTGGCTCTGTAACAGCTACAGGCAGTGTTACTTATACCGCAGGAGATTGGGGTTGTTATAGTTATCTTAGATTATATACTTATCTTAATTTTGGAGCAAATAATGGGAATCCTGCGGCTGTATCACAAAGAGTTTCATTATATGATGGCTCAATCACATTTACTTCTGGAACGATAAATGATGAAGTACAAGGTTTTGCCACAGGCTGCGGTTCTTGGGTTAATCATTTAACTGTGTCGCTTAACTTTCTTGCTAATCACTATGATACGGGAACTGGTCGGTATTTTAGTGTTACTAATATCACAGATGTAATTATACCAGCACCTGAGACAAATTATAGTTATACTGGACTTCCAACGCCGACTACGATATCTGCTTTTCCTTCACCTGATTCGCACGCTCTTATTGTTTATTACGATTGGTTGGTTCTTGGTGATTCAATAAGTGTTCCGATTTATCAGTCGCCAGCAGATATTACAGTAACTACTGCTTTTGGTACTGTGCTTAATTCGGTGGATGGAGCATTGTTAAGATGGATTCCGCTAAGTGCTGGTTCATATGATGCTGCAGTTCCACCAACAGCATATCATATATATAAATCTTTAAGTAATACAACAGGAATGGGGCCATATATATCTTTAGCAATTGTTCCAAATAATGTTTCTGTATATGTGGACACAACAAATGATGGTGGAGCAATTGCGTGTTATAAAATATTAACATGTAATAATGGACCTACACTAAATGTAGATGATGAAAAACGAAATACTATTAATGCAACATATAATGAACCATTGCTTAATGATACAATTGTTGTAGAACAGTGTGGTTATGTACTTGCAAAAATTTCTTCTACTTCTACTCCTACAGAAATACAGAGTCCAGTTGGAACATCAACTATGACATGGACTCCTGGATATTATACATCCACGCCAACTATGACATGGACGGAAGGATATGTGACTCCTTCTATTACAATGACATTGACACCAGCAACAGCTACAGCAACGCAAACAATAGCTCCTACAGTACTTATGCCATTAGCTGATGCTCATATTTATCCTAATCCATACAATCCAAATTCTGTTGGCAATTATGGTGGTTCGGGTTTATTCCATGTTGAGAATATCCAATCAAACACAAAAATACATTTATATGCTATGGATGGATCTTTTGTTAAAGATATTTTATTCACAAGTGCAAAGGGCTTTGTTTGGGATGGAACTAATAAAAATGGTTCAAAAGTTGTTTCAGGACTTTATTATGTAGTGCTTGAAGATGATCAAAAAAAGACCGTAGTCATGCGTCTTATAGTTTGTTATAAATGTGATCCAGTATATAAGCCTTAGCTAAATGAACTTTTTTTGTAATTAAATATAGGAGAGCCTAATGAAGAAGTTTTTATCAGCCGCAATTGTTTTGTTTTTTGCTTCGTCATTATTTGCTACTGAATCCGGCGGAGTAACGGCTTCTCCATATCTAAATATGGGAGTAGGAGCACGCGCCAGTGGCATGGGAGAGGCATATACGGCTGTGGTAGATAATGTAGATGCAAGCTGGTGGAATCCTGGGGCACTTGTAAAAGTAGAAAACTTACAGTTTGGTCTTATGCATAATCAAAACTTCGGTGGCACTTCATATGAATATCTGGCAATAGGTTTACCTGCAGAATTATTTGGCTCTGATATTTGGGGTTGTATAGGAATAACAGCAATGCTTGTAAGAGTGGACGATGTCGCTACGACAAAAGAAAATGCAGATGGGACTTGGTCACAAGCGCAGGCTGATAAGGGTGAGTTTTATGGAGTTGGTGGTACAGTTCTTGGATTAACATATAGCTGGCAAGCGGCAAGGTTGTTTTCTGTAGGTGCAACTTTAAAATTAATAAATCAAAAAATTGCTTTGGAAGAAAGCTGGATTCCAGCAGTGGACATAGGACTACTTGTAAATACAGGTATAACTGGATTTGATATTGGATTAGTATTGCAGAATGTATCATATATGCAAATGAATCAGATTCAAGGCGCCCCAGATGCACCACTTCCTCTTAATTTGAGATTTGGATTGGGTTATACGGCAAAAAGACTTTTTACTTCTGAAGGGGATTCTCATGATGGTATTATGGTTGACATAGATACTGTTGTTCCTTTGCAACCAGCAAATATGCCTTTAAGGATAAATATGGGACTTGAATATATGATGAAAATAGAAAATAATATTTTTAAGCCGCGTGTGGGATACAGACTAAATGGAAGTTCCTATGTATCTGATTTGGGCTGGTTTGCTGGTTTCACTTTCGGCCTTGGTTACTCAAGAAACTTTAATGGCTTAGATGTAGATTTAGATTACGCCTTTATACCATTTGGAGAGCTTGGTATGTCAAACAGGGTGGGAGTGACTATTAATGTTGGACAACCTACACCTACACCAGTTGAGCAGCCAAAAACATTAAGTCCTCCAAAAGTTATACAACTTAAAGCTGAAGTAAAAAAAATATGGGTTATGTGGAGTATAGACAAAGATCCAAAATCTATAGTTCGTGGTTATAATGTTTATATGAGTTACGAGCCAGGTGGCAATAAGTATTATAAATTGACAAAGGAGCCGATTGCAGCAAATACATATTATTTGCAAGTTGGATCATTAAAGAGCGGTTTGAGAGTATATTTTGTGGTTACTGCTGTTGATGCAAAAGGGAAAGAAAGTAAATATACAAAGGAATTATCGGCTGTTCCGCAATAAATACTTACTTTATTTTCATAAACTAACCTAGGGGAGCATTTATGAATCATGATTTTAAAACATATCAAGAAATCAAACAATATTTTAAGCGTGCTTGTCAAATTCACAAACCGTGTGAAGTTATTCTTTTTCATAATCAAAGCGATATTGTAAGTAAGCTCTTTTCTGAAGTAGCACAAGAAACTGATAGAATATTTGTGAATAAGGATTTAACAACTTTGCAAGCAAATGAATTAGGAACTATGAAGCTTGAGAGCGCTCTGCCAAAATGGCTTTTTAATGCTTTTGATGGCAAAGAAGGAAAAGCATGTATTATATACTTAAGTGAGTTTCATTTAGCATCTAGGCAAGTTCAGACAAATGTTCTAAATATATTGATTAAAAAAGATGTTGAAGGAATTAAGTTTCCTATGAAAACACTTTTTGTGCTTGGGGCTCGCAAGGAAGATGAAGCAGCAGAAGGTCTTACACACACTCATACAATTAAGTTTTACAAATAAAGTCTTTATAAAATAGACGCTGTATTCATAGGTAAAATATTTATTCCTGTATAAAAAATCATATAATAACACATTCCTTTTACTATATTTTATGTTTAACAAAACCCCTTAACTTATGATATACTTTATAAAACAAGAGGAGGTGTAATTCATATGAAAAAAATTTCTGATTATAAAGCTGAGTGGAGTGGTATTAAAAATAGAATGGCACAAATGTTTGATTCGCAGTCTGGCAGAACAGTACTTTTGGCTGTTGATCATGGTTATTTTCAAGGGGCTCCAGCAGGTCTTGAAAATTTGCGCAAAACTATAGAGCCGCTTTTACCTTTTTGCAATGCTGTAAGTCCTACTATAGGTGGTTTAAAATCAAGTTTTAATCCATGGATGAAGACACCAATCATATTAAGGGCAACTGGTGGAAACAGTATGCGTAAGTCGGCAGAACTCGATGACGAGATAGTTACTACTTCTGTTCGGGAAATATTGAACTTAAATGCAATTGGATTTACTACTTCTTGCTATATCGGACTACCACATCAGAAACAAACTATCGAAAATCTTACTTCTTTGACTACTGAGG
>JBAXIL010000029.1:0-22596 GCA_037138355.1 bacterium | reverse complement strand
TCTTCCCATGTTTTCTGTTCATATTTATCCTTGAGTACTTTATATACAGCATAATCATTAAGCCAAAACTTATTAGTTTTTTTAAAAGTCTCAAATTCAACATCATTAGCTTTTATAGATTTAAACATTTTTAACAGAAGTTTCAGCTTTAATTTTTTTATTTTATAATTAACTTTTTTTTGTCCTGCAGCACATTTACTTTTTATGCTATTTAAATCTTGTTGGAAATTTATAATCTCAACTCCTTTAATATCATTGAGCCTTAAGTACATAGGTTCCAAAGCAAAGGTGGACTGACAAGAATAAGGAGCAAAATCAAACCCCGTATCGTTCAAAGGAAGTAATTGTATTATAGACATGCCGCATTTTTCGCACCAATCAGCTAATAGTTTTAAATCAGGAATTTCACCTATTCCAATACTCTCTGCTGAAAACAATGAAAACAGTGGTGCCAATACTCCAGAACGCCTTATGGCTCCAAATTTTTTCCATTTAGAAGCTGTTTTAGAAGTCAAAAAATATTCGTACGGATTTTCTGTCACAATTATCTCCTTAATGTATTATGTATAATTATTATACAGGAAATTTGGAATTAAAAACAGATAGTCTTTTCAGTTTATTTCAATTATATCATGCCACTATTTACCACTTAACTTACTACTAAATCATCTTGCTTGTCTTGTTCTATTTAAATACTTCACCTGTTTCCTTTGCCCACAAGATTAGGTCTAAAGCAGCCATAGGGATTTTTACTTTCTTGGCAAACTTTTTCATATCCTGCTCTATTTTATAGTAAAGCTTTGGCGTTATGGACTTTGGAACGCTTTTAATAACTCCTATTTTTGCCAAATTTCTTAATATATGCCTATCAAGTATGGCTATATCCTCGCCAAAACCTACATTTCGCATAAAATGCCCTGTTTCTTTAAGTCCATATCCTTTTATATTATCGTGAAACCAATCTCTCATATCATAAGCATTTTTAAATGTTCTCATAAAGGCCTTTATATTTGCCCTACCGTTTTTCACAAACTTATCACGCGCTTCAATAAAATACTTGGCCTTTTTATATTTAAACCGTGGATATTTCAGTTCTGCAAGTATCTGTTTTTCATTACCTGTTAAAAGTAAATCTTTTGCTATTATACTTTCCATGCAAGACCAACAACCTTTTGCTTTTGACTGTGGGGTGAGTATACAAAATAATAATTCAGCCAAAACTTCTTCTTCCTTACCTGTATCCCATTTGGCACGATAACTTTTTAAAGCCCTTTGTATATCATTATATTTATCTTTATATACTGCTTTTATTTCTTTTAGTGTTTCATTTTTCATGTTTTATCCTTTCATTACATATTTATATTTTCTTTTGCCTCAATAATAGCGAATTCGTCACTACGCTCACCGAACTTAATGCCATAGCAGCGCCTGCTATCATTGGGTTTAGTAATCCAAATGCTGCAAGCGGTATTCCTATTATATTATAGAAAAAAGCCCAAAACAAATTTTGTTTTATTTTATTTAATGTGTTGTTACTTAGATTATAGGCCTTTAAAACCAGCATAAGATCGTTTTTCATTAATACAATATCCCCTGCCTCCATAGCCACATCTGTACCTGAAGACATTGCAATACCTATATCTGCTTGTACCAATGCTGGAGCATCATTTATGCCATCGCCTACCATTACTGTAATACCATTTTTCTGCAGTTCTTTTATCTCATTAAGTTTTTGTTCAGGTAAAAGCCCTGCCATAACATTTGGTATCATTAGCTTATTTGCAATAAACTGCGCTGTTCTCTTATTATCGCCGGTTATCATTATAATCTTTATTCCATTTTTCTTTAATTGCATCAAAATATTTTCTGCTTCTTTTCTAATAGGATCTTGCGTTGCAATAATTCCTGCAAGTAAACCGTCTTTAGAAAGTTTTATAACTGTTTTACCTTCACTTTCTAAAATTTCAATTTCCTTCTCAAATTTTATTGTGTTAACTCCTGCGATATTCATCATAGCAGTATTACCAAGTAAATATTTTTTTCCTTCTATGCTTCCTGATATCCCTTTTCCAGGTACTGCCATAAAATCCTTAACATCCATATTTAGTATTTGGGATTTGAAATATGTAGTTGTCTTTTGCATTATAGCTTCAGCAAGAGGATGTTCAGAGTTTTTTTCAAGTGCATATGCTGCCAAAAGTACTTCCTCATCATTCCCATCTACAGAGATAATATTGGAAACCTCTGGCTTTCCTATTGTCAAAGTTCCAGTTTTATCAAAAACAACTGCCTTTGTTTTGCTTAAGTTTTCAAAAGCACTTGCATTTTTTATCAAGATACCATTCTTTGCCCCTATTCCAGAACCCACCATAATTGCAGCAGGTGTAGCAAGCCCAAGAGCACATGGACAAGCAATTACAAGTACAGCCACAGCAGAGCTAAGTGCAAATGCAAATTCTTTGCCAGCAATTATCCATGCCACAAATGTTATTATTGAAAGAACTATCACTGTTGGAACAAACACTGAAGCCACCGAGTCTGCCAATCTTTGCACTGGAGCTTTTGAACCTTGTGCTTCTTCTATGAGCTTAATAATTTTTGCCAAAGTCGTCTCACTACCAACTTTTTCCGCCTTAAATCTAAATGTCCCATTTTTATTTATTGTCCCACTTTTTACATAATCCCCAATATTTTTTTCCACTGGATTTGCTTCTCCAGTTATCATAGCTTCATCAACTGAAGATGTGCCTTCTGTGATAGTTCCATCCACAGGGATGCTACCACCTGGCTTTATTATAATAATATCTCCTTCAATAATTTCATTAGTAATAATTTCAATTTCCTGATTTGCCCTTATTACAATAGCTTTTTTAGGAGTGAGGTTCATAAGTTTTTTAATAGCATCAGAAGCATTTAATTTTGCTCTTGCCTCGAGATATCTTCCAAGAAGTATAACGGTTATAAGTACAGCAGAGGTTTCAAAATATACATGTTCACTATGCCCATTAATCATAAGATAAATAGAATAAAAATATGCGGCGCTTGTACCCAAAGCCACAAGTGTATCCATACCTGTATCAAAACTTTTCAAGGAAACAAAAGTATTTCTATAAAACTCCCACCCCATGACAAACTGAACAATTGTAGCAAATCCAAATACAATGATTTCTTGCCCAATAAAAATTTTTGGTTTAACCAACATACTTAAAATAAATACTGGAAGCGTAAGTAAAATACTTATAAGTAATTTATACCCAATCTTTCGCACTTCTTTTTCTCTATTATAATCTGCCTCTTTTACAACCTTATAACCCTTGCTTTCAATCGCTATTACCAAATCTTTATCTTTTATCATTTGAGGATCATAAGAAATAGTTGCAAACTCTGTGGTCAAATTCACAACCGCATCAGTAACGCCAATTTTTTTCTTCAGTGTTCGCTCTATCAGAAGCACGCAGCTCTCGCAATGCATTCCTTTAACTTTAAAATTTTGTTTTATCATTAAATCATTCCTCTCAAAAGGCTATTCCGCTTTATATCCAGCTTCTCTTATTTTATCTTTAATATCTTTAACCGTCACTTGTTTTTCATCAAAAACAACTTTTACATCTCCAGTTTTATGATTTGCTTTAACTTTTTTAACACCTGGTAATTCTGATACGAAATCCTGAGTATTCATTTCACAACCATTACAGTGCATTCCTGTACTTTTTATTATTTCTGTTTTCATTGTATTACCTCCTTTTTAGCATCCAACCTATTTTATTTCCATTTATCTTTTCTGTCTTCTCTTTGCTTTCTTTTTTCTCTACCTACAGCATGATCGGGAACAAAGGTATCCACTATATGCGGATTTACCATAAAAGGATTAACAAGTGGAGAATCAAAAGGTATCGCCGCAAATTCTTCATTTGTTACTTTATGATGTTTTGAAATAGGAATAATAGTTTTAATTATTTTCTCTATATTCTTTACATCCGCTGCCTGTTCTGGCGTAGCAAGTGATATAGCATGACCAGTAAGACCTGCACGACCTGTTCGACCAATACGATGAACATAGTTTCCTGGTTCATCTGGCAAATCATAATTTATTACAAGTTCTATACCTGTCACATCTATTCCCCTTGCAGCGATATCGGTTGCAACGAGTATTCTATATTTTCCTGATTTAAAACCAGCAAGTGCTTCTTTTCGTTCGTTCATAGAACGATCTGAATGTATTTCTGCTGCAGAAAATCCTGATTTTTTTAAACTTTTTGTAACTCTCGCTGCGCTTTTTTTAGTACGGGTAAAGATCAATACTGTACCTGGATATTTTATCAATAAATCTCCAAGCACGACACTTTTCATATCCTCTTTAATCACAAACATTTCCTGCGACACAAGTTCCGCTGCTGTTCCTGATGGTGCAATCTCAATCGTGACAGGCATACGCATATGATTTGTAGCAATTTTAACAATATCAGACGGCATAGTGGCCGAAAAAAGAAGAGTCTGCCTGTCTTTTGGTAGGGCCTTAAGTATCACAGATATTTCAATTGAAAAACCCAAATCAAGCATTCTGTCTGCTTCATCAAGGACTAAAAATCGCACCTTATCAAGCGACACTGCCCCTCTATCCATATGATCAATTAACCTGCCTGGTGTAGCAATAATAATATTTGGATTGTTTTTTAATGACTCTACCTGTGGGAACATATCTACTCCACCAATTAAAACAACGCTTTTCATTTTAACAACAAGCGCAAGCTTACTTAAGGTTTCATTGACTTGTAAAGCAAGTTCACGCGTAGGCACAACTATAAGTCCACATCCACCATTTTCAATTAACCTCTGAACCATTGGTATTCCAAAAGCTAAAGTTTTTCCTGTTCCAGTTTGAGCAATTCCAATTACATCTGTGCCTTCAACTGCAACTGGTATGGCCTTTGCCTGTATAGGTGTAGGAATTATGAAATTAAATTTTTTTATTACTTCTAATAGGCTGTGACTAATCCCTAACCATTGAAATGAATCATTTTTATTTGTCATATGTTGAATTATATCACCTTAATCACAAGAGGTCAAACCTGCCGTTTTCTTTCTAAAGTGTTTTATCAATCTTATTATTTTCTTCCACAAATTCATCTCACTCTTGTATTTTATTTTATATACTTTTCTGGATTAGTTGTGAAAGGTTTTGGGCACATATCACAGCACATATAATACTTTTTACCTTTATACTCATATATCGCAAAAGCATCCTTCTTTTTTAATTTTTCCCCAGTAACTGGACATGCGACTATGTCGTTTTTATTTCCGTCCATCTTACTTTCTTTGACAGCCTGATTTGACATGTTCATCTTTTTGTGTACTTCCGTTTTCATTTCCTTCATGTCTGAATCCTTCATTTTTGAAGAACACTTCATATCCATCTTATGCATGCAGTTCATTTCACCAGCATATACGACAAACGCCATAATAAGTACGGATATTACTACTGCAAATGTCTTTAAAAATCTCATTTTGTTTCTCCTTTATAAAATTTTATTCCTTAAACTTACTAAATTTTACTTTAGTTCTCTGGATTTCCACAACAAATATACCGCAGGATATACCAAAAGTTCCATTATAAAAGAAGTAAATATGCCTCCTACCATAGGTGCCGCTATGCGTTTCATGACATCCGCACCTATCTCATGCGAGGCTGCCCACATGATTGGAAGTAAACCAAAGAACATAGTAAGGACAGTCATCATTTTTGGTCTAATTCTTTTTACCGCGCCATGATGGATGACCTCTTTTAAATCATCTAAGGTATTTAACAATCCCTTATCCTTTCTTTCTTTATATGCAAGATCAAGATAAAGTAACATAAAAACACCCGTCTCTGCATCCACTCCTAAAAGTGCTATTATTCCACACCACACACCTACTGATATATTATAACCAAAAATATGCAGTGCCCAAATAGCTCCTACCATAGAAAAAGGAACAGCAAGCAAAATAATAAGTGTTTTAACATACGAACGAGTATTTACATAAAGGAGTATGAAAATAATAAATAAAGTAAGTGGAATAACAACTCCCATTTTTTCTCTAACTCTCTGCATAAACTCATACTGTCCCGAAAATGCTATTGAGTATCCTGTAGGTAAATTGATTTTATCTTTAATTATCTTTTTTGCTTCTTCTACATAACTACCTATGTCTCGATCTTTAACATCCACATAAACATAACCAGTAAGTTTTCCATTTTCATCCCTTATCATACCAGGACCTGAAGCTATTTTTAGGTCAGCGACATAGGACAAAGGAATCTGTTTTCCATTCATTGTGCTTATATATGTTTTTTTCAGTTGTTCTATATTATCTCTTAAATCACGCGGATAGCGCACATTAACCTGATATTTTTCTCTACCTTCTATAGTTTGTGTTATATTTTCTCCACCTATTGCCGCCATTATATTCATTTGTACTTCATTCATAGAGAGCCCATATCTTGCTATTTCTTTTCTATTGATATTAAAGTTCACAAAGTACCCACCTGCCGTTCTTTCTGAAAATACACTACGAGTGCCTTTAACTAAAGTTATTTGACTCTCTATTTCTTTTCCCAACTTTTCTATCACACTTAAATCATCGCCATATATTTTTATTCCTACAGGCGTACGAACTCCTGTCGTAAGCATGTCCGTCCTGCCTTTTATAGGCATGGTCCACGCATTTACCTGTCCTGGTATTTTCAAAGCCATATCCATTTCATTTATTAGGTCGTCCCATGTAATTGTATCGGGCCAAATAAAACGAAACGGACTCTGCAATAATTTAGGAATATATTTAGAATACCACCTGTCTTTATGCCGCCACTCATTCATGGGCTTAAGCAGAACTGTAGTTTCCATCATAGAAAATGGCGCTGGGTCAGTAGCAGAAGACGCCCTGCCTGCTTTTCCATAAACACTAATTACTTCTGGAAATGACTTTATTATTTTATCTTGGACCTGCAAAAGTGCAGATGCTTGTGTTACAGATATCCCTGGAAGTGTTGTAGGCATATACAATATAGAACCTTCATTTAAAACCGGCATAAACTCCCTGCCAAGAGTAAAAAAGAAAGGCACAGTTCCTATCATTATTGCTATTGCCAAGCTAATAATTAATTTTGGTTTTTTCAGAACAAAATCAACTGCTGGTCCATAATACTTAAATAACCATTTTGATATTGGATGTTTTTCTTCGGAATGTATTTCACCTACAAAAATATTATTAAATATATCACTCAACCATTTTGGTTTTATTGATATTTTATTTACCCGAATGAATATCATAATCAATGCAGGCGCTAAGGTAATGGCAAGTATTGCCGAGAACAACATTCCAAAGTTTTTTGTATATGCGAGGGGTTTGAAAAGCCTTCCTTCAGCTCCTTCAAGAGTAAATATTGGAATAAAAGAAACCGCAATCACCAGCAATGAAAAAAACGACGGCCCTGCTACTTCCTTTATTGCCTCTAACATTACTAACCTATAATCACCTTTTGACCCATTTTCTTTCCAGTGAGCAAGTTTTTTATGTGTATTTTCAACTACAACTATGGCAGCATCTACCATGGCCCCTATGGCAATTGCAATTCCACCCAAAGACATAATGTTAGAAGTCAGACCCATCATTTTCATAGGAATAAAAGATATGAGCACTGCAACTGGCATAAGAATAATTGGGACAAAAGCCGAAGGAAGATGCAATAAAAAAATCAGAATTATTAAAGCAACAAACGCCATTTCTTCAAATATTTTTTTCTTTAGTGTTCCCACAGCTTTATTAATAATATCCGACCTATCATATACAGGTACAGCTTCAACCCCTTCAGGTAATTGTATTTCCTGTAATTTTTTCTTAACTCTTTGTATCACATTAAAAGCATTTTCCTTGTACCGCATTACAACAATACCGCCAGGGGCTTCACCTATACCATTAAAATCAGACACCCCACGCCTTATATCAGGACCTAACACCACCTTTGCCACATCTGCAATTCTTACGGGAGTACCATTCATTGTTGTTTTTAAAACGGTCTGTTCTATATCTGATTTATTTTTTATATAACCGCCTATATTAACCATATACTCTGCACCAGAAAACTCCAGCAATCTTGCTCCTGCTGCTTCATTTGATTTTCTAATCGCATCTACAACATTTGTAAGCGGTATACCCTGAGCTTTTAGTGCATTCGGAGAAACTATAACTTGATACTGTTTTTGAAAACCACCGATAGAGGCAACCTCAGCAACACCTTTTACTGATTGCAAAGCATACTTTAAGTTCCAGTCCTGAAAAGCGCGCAACTGCTCTGGTGAATTTTTACCTGTTTTATCTATAAGTGCATATTGATATACCCAACCCACACCTGTTGCATCTGGTCCAATTTCCGTTTTTACATCCTGCGGTAATTGACTTTGTATCTTTGATAAATATTCAAGTACGCGAGAACGCGCCCAATAAACATCAGTTCCATCTTCAAATATTACATAAACATAAGAAAAACCATAATCAGAAAAAGCGCGTACATCTTTTACCTTAGGTGCTCCAAGTAATGCTGATACTATAGGATAAGTTACCTGATCTTCAATAATCTGTGGTGGTCTATCCCATGATGAATAAATAATTACCTGAGTATCTGTCATGTCAGGGATTGCATCAAGCGGTACATTTTTAATGGACCATACACTCCAGCCAATTAAAAAAACAGATGTTAAAATAACAAACAACCTGTTTTTTGCTGACCATTCAATAATACGATTTATCATAATAACTCCTTTTATTATTTCTTATTCTTTTCACTAAACCCAGTGAGTGCGGCTTTTAACTGGCTTTCCGAATCAATCATAAAGTTTCCATTAACCACTATTTTCTCGCCTTCAAGTAACCCGTTTTTAACCACATAATAATCACCAATCTTTTCGCCAAGCTCTACATTTCTTGGTTCAAAATATCCATCTTCCTTTGATACAAAAACAATCTGTTTTGTGCCTGAGTTAATAATCGCTTCTTCTGGAATTGACAAATACCTTCCTTTAAAAGACTTTATTTTTACATCCACATACATTTCTGTTTTGAGCAAAAAGTTTTTATTAATAAATGCTATTCTTACCAGTGCACTTCTTGTTTCAGCATTAAGTGAAGGATCAATAGCAACAACTCTTCCTTTATAACTAACACTTCCTGTTGAAACAGAAGTAATTTCAACTAAAGCACCTTTTTTTATATTATTTAAATCATCTTGATATACTTGAGCGTAAATCCATGACTTGAGGTTATTTCCAGTTGCAAGCAAACTTTTATCAGGCGACTTTTTCAAAGCAATCGCTTTAATCTGTTTTATATCAAATCCCATAATTTTCATGCGTGTTTGTGCTGATTTCAAACTATTTTTAGCATCCTGTATGTCTCCTACGCTCCCGCTTTTTATTACACTTTTATATGCCTTGTCCGCTGCAATAAGTTGCTCTTCCACATAATACAATTCCGGATCATTTGCTACCACACCTGATGCCTCTACCATTACTGCAAGCGGCCGTATAGCAACACTATCAAGTCTTACATTTATCAGTTGCTGTTTTTCAGGACTAATTTTTACCGCAATATGATCTGCTATTGCGTTCTGATTTTTCTGCTCTTTGGGTTCTTCACTTATGCTTTTTTCTACCTTAACTAACTTCATTCCACATATTGGGCAGTCCCCTGCTTTATCAGTTATATAACTTGGGTGCATAGGGCAGGTCCATAATTGTTTCTCCCCTGAATGTTTTGCACACGAAATAAATACAACCCCAATAATTAATGCAAGAATAGCAAGCAGTATGAGAACTTTTTTGTTTTTCATCTTAGAACTCCTTTTTTCACTTAAATCATTATTTATAATTTATTTTACAACTAATTCCATTCCGCATTTAGGACATTTCCCTGGCTTATCCGATATTACTTCTGGATGCATAGGACAAGTATATTGCACAAGCTGTGCAGCACCTGATGTTTGAACTTTTGCTACAGGCTTTACATTTGAACACCCAGTAGCAATTATAATCACTACTAAAACTGACATTACCACAATTATCATAAACTTTTTCATTTTATTCCTCCTGTTGATATTTGTAATTATTATTTTTCTGTAAGTTCTTCTAACATTCTATAGTGCATTAGATATTCTTCCATTTTCATGTAATAATCTTTTTGCATTTCAAGTAACATGCGCTGCGAATCCAAAAGTTCCATAAAATCAGCTTTTTTACTTTTATAATTTGCAGTCATAGACTTAACCGCTGCTTGAAGTTGTGGTATAAGTTTATTTTTATATAACTCCAGTGTCTTAAAATCCGAACTTACTATTTCATAATGTTCCCTTGCTTGAAGCACTGCATTATTGCTTATATTTATAACATCTTTTTTGCCAGCTTCAGCCATAGCTCCTTTTTCTCCTATATCAGCCTGTTGGTTGTTTAGAAACCAAAGTGGTATTTCGGCTTCAGCCATTAAAGAATAACCAGAAGTATTTGGATCTATCATTTTTTTATATGTTAATTTTAGGTCTGGTATATAGTCTGAAATTGCCATGCTACTCATATTTTCAGCAATATTTGCAGAAGCCACAGCTGCTTTTACTATAGGAGAGTTTGCAAGTACCTGCTCCTTTACTTTATCAAAATCATTTTTCAAGACAGGTAACTCTGGTTCAGCTAAATCAAATACAGTAGATGTTAGATTTAGTACCCAGTTTGTTGATACTTCAACTTTTTCAATTGCGATTTGTTTTAATCTTTTTAAAGACTGCAATTCATTTTGTAATGTCTGATTTTCTATATCAGCCTTTAATACATCTTGCTGTGATTGACCACCACTATTATATTTAGCAAATGCTATTTCCGAAAACTCCTTAACTATGGAACAAGCTTCTTGCGTAATTACTATTGTCTTGTTTATTTTATATAATTCATAAAATGCTTGTCTTGCATTGCTTATCACTTCCTGTTCTTTCATTTTCGCCATATACCTTGCATAATCCGAACGAGACACAGCAGCTCCAATTTTCCAAACATATTTAAATGGCCAAGGAACAACTTGCGAAACAGTTAAGTTTTTTCCTGTAGCAGTTCCTAAAGCTACACCTGAATCAGCTACTCCCATATATTCAATTCCAACCATAGGATTAGGCAACCATAATTCCTTGTGCGAAGCAGCATCTGCCGCATCAGCCATTTTATTGGCGACTACTAAAGCTGGATTATTTTCAAGAGCGGCTTTTACAACAGCACTCTCAGTAATAATCAGTGTTTCACCTTTAATTAATCCAGTTAAAGTCATCGTTATAAGCATGACTACTGCTAATATTTTCTTCATTTTATTTTCCTTTTAAGTTCTGTATCATTGTGATAAATTCTGGTCCCTTTACTATTATTAAAATTGTAATTACAACTATATACAAGAACCCTAAAATAATACCCGCATATGCCAAATATCTGCCTGTTTTTGCTTCCAAATCAATTTCCTTTAATGCTAACCAACCTGCTGTAATTGCAAGTGCAGCCTTTTCAATACCAAACAAGTTTAAAAAACATGCGATTCCACCGACCAATGCTAATACTGCTACTTTACTTTTATTTCCCATGTTTGTGACCTCCACAATGGCATACATAATTTTTATCTTTTGTTTTACAACACTCACACATATTCATACTACAGCTGTCACAAAAAGCTGCAAAAGCCGCTGGGGAAAAAACAGAAGCAGTCATGCATGTGACTACGGCTGATTTTATAGAGTTTACAACCTGCTTTGGCAGGTCCTGACTATCTGTGGCATATATATAAGGAGACACAATAATAAAAGTTGAAACAAATAAAACAAATGCCGCAAGCACAGCACTTGTTGGGATTAATTTCAGTATATTAAATTCAAAAGTGCTTACTTTATTTTCTTTTATTTTTCTATCCAGTTTTTCTCTGAAATACAAAGGAGGATTTAGGTCAGTAAGGTTTTTCATATTCGCATCCAATTCCAATAAAGATTTATATTCATTTGAACATTCTTGACATGTGCTAATATGCTGCATTATTTCATCTTTTTGTTCAGCTTTAACTTCACCATCTAATAAAGCACCAATTTTGCTTAATATTTCTTTATGTTTCATAATGTATCTCCTTTATGATAATTTTCGTTCCTAATATATAAACGCAGGCATGGGTAAAAACTTGCGGTGTATTTTGGATTATTTTTTTGAAATACTGACAATTACTGAATTCTATCTTTTTAACCTATCTTTTAAAGCCTGTCTTGCCCTAAAAATCAATGATTCAACCGAAGAAACTGATATCCCCATAATAACAGCTATATCTATATAGGGTTTATCCTCATATATTTTAAGCACAATTGCCGACCTCTGATTCACAGGCAATGCTAATAATGCCTTTTGAATTTCATTATTTTTCTCTTCTTTTTCAACTTTTTCTAAAACACTACCTTCTCTTATATCAGCAATTTCTTTTTTTATCGTTCCTTGTTCTGTTTCAAATTGTTCATCCAAACTACTTGTATTTATTAATTTTTTTCTTTTACGAAGATAATCTATACTGACATTTGAAGCTATACGGTATAACCATGTGGTGAATTTTGCTGAAGGAGTATATTTTGCGGCGGCATTGTAAACTTTTATGAAAGTGTCCTGAGCTAAATCTTCTGCATCTTCCTTAGAACCAGTAAATCTATATATATAATTTACTATCGATTTCTCATATTTATCAAGAATTTTGTCAAACGCGGCTCTTTGACCAGCTTTTAGTTCAAGCATAAGTTTTATATCTTCGTCCACTTCACTCACCCCGATTTTCCTAATAAGCGTCTAAAAAACATACCTTATTTCTTTTCTTTTTGAAACCATGCTTCTACTTCCGCTACCTTATTTCCCTGAATTTCAATTCTTCCATTCTTCACTGTTCCACCTGTAGCACAAAGACCTTTTAAAGTTCTGGCAATCTCACTCAAACGAAACTGCCCATATGTCTGTAGCCCTGAAATAACCGTTACTTTCCTTCCATTTCTGGTTTCATATTTTATCTCTGGCTTTGGTGATAATGGATTTTCTTTTTTCATTATAAATACTCCTTTTTATTAAACCACATTTACCGAGAATGGTTTTGGATCCACTTCAGGCACTTCATCCACTCGTGTGGTTTTATACTCTTCAGGGAAGACCTTGTAATTCAAAATCTGTTCCTTATCCTTTTTACAGTAATGAGCTATTATACCTAGAGCTATTTTAATATTTTCATCACTAACATCTCCACGACCTATAGCAGTCGGTCCTTTTGCTTCTGGAATTATCAGCAAATCTCCAGAAGAAGCAAAGTTTTGTACCATTTTATTCTCAGCATCATCTCTTCCCACAGCCATTTTAAACTTATCAGTTACTGCAAAATATCTTCCATATACAAAAAGTCTGGCATTAGGTAGGGTAAGCATATCTGATTTCCTTAAATCCATTATCTTCATACTGAAATTTTTATCTGTTAGCAGACAACCCCCGGCAGGGCAAGCGTGATTTTCTATTTTAAACTCATCTACAAGATCTAATTGTTTTTCTCTGCTCCTACCTTCAATGGATAAAAGTTTACTTCTATCTATCCAGCCATTTACTTCAGGAATAGAAGGTTTCATATGTCCTGCACATAAAGGACGGACTATCAATCCATCCAAACCGCTATCTTTTTCTATAATATCCATTGCCCGTCTGTTTTGGCTCATAGGTCTTTGTCCTACAACCTCACCAGTAATAATAAATGATGCGCCTATTTCTTCCATATATTTCTTTGCCGTCTTAAACTTTAATATCCTGCAATCTATACACGGATTTGCTCCACTCCCATAACCATACTTGGGATGTTTGATTATTTCTATAAACTCTACAGAGTTATTGAGCATTTTAAGTTCTACGCCCAACTGTTCGGCCATTTCCTGTGCCTTATGTTTACACCCATCTTTATGTTTGCCCCCGCACTGACAAAAAGGAGATGTAAAATTAAGGGCTATTACTTCTATACCCATATCTTTAATAATTTTCGTAGCAAGTGTGCTATCTAATCCGCCTGACAAGAGAGATATTGCTTTCAATTCATTTCCTTTCAATACTGTATTTGTCATTTAATACATATAATATAGCACATTTTAAACAATATAGACAAAAAAATAGCAGGCTTAAATGATAGCTTTTAAAAGGAAAAAGCTATTAAATACTGCCTGCTATATAATTTTTTAAGCTCTTTTTTGTATTAAACTGCTCTTTAAATAAAAAGTACTTGTCCACCTTCAGCATTTGCTATAAATGTGGCAACTCCAACTATATCTGTTATTTCATCTATCAGGTCATCTTTTGAAACGCCCATTACACTCATTGCCATATCACAAGCATAAATTTTTGCTCCTAATTGTATTGCATCTTGGAGCATACCATCCACATCTTTGATATTTTTCTTTTTCATTATTCCCTTCATAAGTTCTGGCCCAATACCACCAAAATTAAACTTTGAAAGAGGCAGATTATTGCGACCGCCCATTAACATATTAAACATTTTCTGCATAAACATGCCTTTGCCTGGCCTGCGTCCACTTCTTTTTTTCAAAATATTAAGTCCCCAAAAAGTAAAAAATAAGTTTACTTCATAATCAAAAGCCCTTCCACCGCTTGTTAAAACCATTGCCGCAAGTGCCTTGTCAAAATCTCCTGAAAAACAGATAATTGAAAGTTTCTTTGTTTCTTCTGCCATAACAACACCTCCTATTTGAAATTAGTAATTTGTTCTTTAAGATTATGTACTACTAAAGCCTGCGTTCTATAAAAAACATGCGCCAATTTTGTAAATGCCGCCATAACTACGATTTGCATTGCTGGTGCCACATGAAATATAAATAAAATATCTGCTGTTTTTTGATTTACTGACGGCAAATATACCAATACAGTTAATACAAATCCCGTTAAACCAATAAACCAAAGATTTCCTATAAACCACCAGTCAGAAAATGTGCTGTTAGCATAATTCACTTCTTTGACATTTAAGCGCTTTATAATAATCACGGTTGCCCCATAAAGTAATACTATACCAGATACTATACCTAAAAACCTTGGAGGATACCAAAGCGCCACTTTTATGGCTGGATCTTTAAACAAAAAATCAATTACAGTAGATAAAAACAAACCCATAAATCCCCATGCCACAGTAGCATGCAAAAACCATGGTTTTAGCATAAATGGTATTTCCTTTTTTTCTTCATCGCATTCCCTAAATCGTTTGAAAGCAAACAATTCCTGACCAACTGTCAATATCACATTTTTAACAAGTTTGAAAATATATTTTAAATCAAAAAGCAACTTTTTATTTTTCTTTAAATATTCAAATATATATTTTACATCTATTTCTCTTAAAGCAATAATAAACATACCAGACAAAAGAGTCAAAGTTGCTAATACTATAACTACCAAACCAATCGTATGTATAAGATGGTATGGTATATTAAATATTTCTATAATTTTTTCTGTACTTCTTGCCTCTACCCTGTTTGCATACATAAAAAGACCGAATACTATTGCCATTATAGACATAAAAATAAAATTAAATATTGGATATTTATATAAAAGTCCTGTTATGCCTGTCAAATCAGCTTTAGCTATTGCATAGCGTCTTGCTGCCGCCATAAAAGCTGCTGGCTTAGCTTCTCTCGGGCAAGTTTTTGAGCATTCACCACAATAATAACACAACCACATTTCTTTCTTTGAAAGAATTGTCTTTTCATCCCCTATGCTCGCACTTCTTATCATTTGCCTTGGGAATGAATATTTTTCTGTGGATAAAGGACAAATCGCTGTGCAATTGCCACAATTAAAACAGGCAGACACATCAAAAGCGCCATATTTCTTAATATCTTTTATCAATTCAGGATTAACTTTTATCATTTTATGTTTTCCTTCAAGCTATACTTTTTATATCCATTATCATCCCCCACTATTACCACTTCTCCATATTTTCTCATAGCATTAATAATCCAAAACGCTTCATTTGATTTTATTCCAGCAGCTTCTGCCGCTTGAGGTGCAGTGATTGGTTCTTCCTTCATTTTTTTTCTTATACATACCATTGAGGTATTGCAAAATCTTATCCAATCCAAAAGTTCTTTTTGTAAAGGACCATGCTTCTCTTTAAACTTTTTTATTGCCTCAATACCTTTCATGTCTTTCTCCTTTGTTTGCAACAATACTCAAATTTCAAAATCTAAAACACTCAATAATTTCATTTTTAAAACTTAAACTTTTATAATTTCATCAACAATTTTTTCAAATTTTTCTATTTCAAAACCTTGGACATCTATTGCTCTTTCAGGACATACAGCCACACAGTTTCCACACGAAATACAGAGCACTGGATTTACTTCTGCTTTATTATTTTCTTTATTAATAAATATAGCGCCAGCAGCTGGACATACTTTTATACAATTACCATGCCCTTTACATTTTATTTTATCAACCACTGCTACAAATGGTTCCAAATGTACTGTTCCACCTTCTAAAATAGATGCGGCCTTTACAGCTGCTGCTGCTGCAATAGCGGTAGTTTCAGTAGTATCAAAAGGGGCCTGAACTGTTCCTGCCAAAAAGATACCACCAATTGCGGTTTCCACAGGACGCAGTTTTGGATGCACTTCCTGCAAAAATCGATCTATTGATTTTGGCATTTTATATTTATCTGCAAATACTCCAGGGTCCCCTGGCAACATGCCAGTTGCCAGCACGAGCATGTCCATTTCAATTTCCATTTCTTCACCTTGTGTTAGCAAATCCTTGACCACAACCTTTATTGAATCTTTATCAACAGTCACCTTTGGTAATTGCATTGGATTATATCTAAAAAATAAAGTTCCTGATTTTGAAGCCGTTTCATAATATAGCTCTTCAGCATCTCTACCGTATGTCCTTATATCCTGATATAAATCATATATATTTACTTTTGGCATTTGTTCTTTCACTTCATTTATTGCCTGAAGCGTAGCCGTGCAACAAACTCTGGAGCAATGTGCATTTAATCTTTTTTCTGGATTATTAGAATCCGCACCATCTTGTTGCCTGGAACCAACACAATGTATAAAACCTATATTTTTTATTTTCTTTCCTTTATAAGTAATTGCTCCTTTAGTTGGTCCTTTTTCGTCAAGCATTCTAATTAACTGTGGAAGTGTAATTATATTAGGATTTTTTCCAAAACCATACTCCCCTTCATATGGCTGATAATGTTCATAGCCTGTAGCTACAATAACAATACCAGTTTCTATTTCTATAAGTTCTTCTTTTTTATTAAGGTCAATTTTTCCATTTGCAACTTCCGCACATTTACCACATTGATTACAGTTGTTCCAATCTATTGCCGGCATTTGTGGATATGCAGTATCATATGGCATATATATTGCTTTTCTTTTACTTATTTTATAATTAAACTCATCATCTACTTCTACAGGACATACCGCTTGTGCCTCTTTAAATTCAGCTACCGTCATTGGAGACAAGATACCGCGCGACACTTGTTTTATTTTTGTTTTAAAATTTCCTATACCACCAACCGAATCAACAATCTCCGCATTAGTAAATAAAACTACTTTTAAATTATTATGTATTCCTTCATTAAGCTTACTTATTATTTCCTTTGCATCTTCCTTAGTAGGATATAGTTTTCCCATTTTTACAGTATTTCCACCTGTAAAAGGAGTCTTTTCCACAAGATAAACAGTTGAGTTTCTGCGACTTAAATCAGCTGCTGCTCGTAAACCGGCAGGACCTGCTCCTATTATAAGTGCCGATGGTAATGATTTTATTTCAAGCATATCAAGGGGTTTTGCAAGCCTTACTTTTTCCACTGCACCCCGTGCGAGTCTAATCGCCTTTTCAGTTGCACCCTCATGATCCATTTTATGAACCCAGCTTCCCTGTTCTCTTATATTTACATGTTCAAGAAGAAATGGATTAAGCCCAACAGAAGTTAAAGCCCTTCTAAAGGTCAGCTCATGTAATCTTGGGGAACACGCCGCAACCACAACTCTATTTATAGTTCCAGCTTTAATAGCTTCTTTTATTTTTTGTTGTCCTGGGTCAGAACACATAAAAATATAATCTGTAGAAAGTGTCACTCCGGACATTTTTCCTATTTCTTCAGCGACGCGCTTTACATCTATGACATCAGATATATTGCCTCCACAATGACAAACATAAACTCCGATGCGTGGGGCGTCATTTGTTTTTTCTAATTCAGTCATTTCTTCCATCCTTTACATATTTTGTTCTTTTATAAATAATATTTTATTTATTACTATTAATATAAATTGATGCCTTCATAGCGGCCGCGCCAGCTTCTGCAATTGTATCAGTTATATCTTTAGGACCGCCAGCTACTCCAGCAAAATATAGCCCTTCTATATTTGTCACCTGCGGGTCATACTTCATTTTTTCCTGTTTTATAAAACCATATTTGTCAGTGCCAACATTTGACATTTTTAGTTGGTCTATTTCAGGAAGTATTCCATTTGCCATTATCACAAGATCGTGAACTATTTTTTTTGGTGAACCAGATGTTTCTATTTCTTCGATAGAAAGTTCAAGATCAGTATTTTCAAGCTCTTTGACTTTTGAAACTTTTGCTTTGACAAACTTTATTCCCATGGCTTCAGCATTTCTATAAAATTGTTCATACCCCTTACCAAAAGCCCTTATATCCATATAATATATTGTAATATCCGCTATCGGCAATGCGCCTGATAACAGCATGGCTTGTTTTATTGAATACATACAACACACTCGTGAGCAATAAGGAACACCTATACTTTTATCACGCGAACCTGCACATAAAATAAAAGCCACATTTTCTGGAAGTTTTCCATCCGATGGTCTCATGACAGAACCAAATGGCCCACTTGGTGCTAATATCCTTTCCATTTGCATTGCGGCTACTACATTTTTTTCTTTTCCAGTTGAGTATTCTTTCTTTCTATCTATATCTGTAAGTTTAAAACCAGAAGCAATTATTACAGAAGAGGCCTCAAAATCTAAAGTTTCAGGTTCTTGATCAAACTCTATTGATTTAGGTTCAGTTGGACACACATCATAACATTTTCCGCACTGCATACAGTATTTTGGATCTAAAACTGCTGTTTGTGGTATAGCAGTTGTAAATGGTATGCATACAGCTTTTTTGGCACCTAACTCTCTTTCAAATTCATGCTTTACATATACCGGGCAGACATCCTCGCATTTTTTACATCCGATACAATGTTTTTCACTCACATAACGAGGTTTTTTTAGCACAGTTACCTTAAAACCTGTCTCTTGTTTTTCTATTGAAGAAACTTCAGCGTATGTCATTACTTCTATATTATCAGAATGTGCTGTTTCTGACATTTTTGGTGTTGTTATGCAAGAAGAACAATCAAGCGTAGGAAATACTTTTGACAGCCCTATCATATTGCCGCCTATGGAAGGTTCTTTTTCAACAAGCAATACTTTATATCCCTGTGCAGCCAGATTTAGAGAAGCTTCCATTCCTGCAATACCAGCGCCCACAACTATGGAATGATATTTTTTCATAATCTACCTTCTGATTTTTCTTTATTAATTAGTTCCGACATTTGATTTATTTCCTTTAATAGTGCATTTGTACAAACCGAACAAATAGCAGTAAGTCTTAATCTTTTTACATTCATTGTTTTTTCAGTCATAGTGGCATGAGCCTGTTTAATATTTTCAGACAGTTGTTTGTATGAATCCTCTATCGGACAATCTGCCCCTGCGGCAGCAACGATAATTCCATCTATCCCTTTTTGAAATGAATCCAAATAAAAATACGCAGGTAATATTCCAGGATATAGAGTTTTTATAATATATACATCAGCAGAGTATTCCATATGCAATTGACCTAAAGCGTCCGCCGCTAAATAAGAACTGCGCGCCATAGTTATCAGAAGTATCTTTGCTTTAGTTTGTGTTTTATCTTTTATAGTATTCAGAAATTATCTCCATTTTTTTAAAAGCACTATTAACCTCATACTACTATTGATTATTTATTTGAGTCTTTTAACAAAAATTCTGTCGTATGATGGATCTTCTATTACTCCCAAGCACTCCTGTCCAACTTTTGAAGACCACGCTGGTATGTCTTTTTTGGTCCCTGGATCATTTGCTAATATCTCTATAATCTGACCTACTGCTACAGCACCTATGCCTTTTTTTGCCTCCAATAACGGTCCTGGGCAAGAAGAACCTCTCGCATCCACTATCTTGTCTGATTTAATAGCTTTCAACTCATCTTGTGTCATAAAAACCTCCATGTTTTTTTATTATGCTTATCTTATTGATTTCATTTTATTATTTATAGAATTCACGACAACTTCTTTCATTAGAGAACAAGCCTGCGATATTTTTTTATCACTTAACACATAGTACACATTCACTCCTTCTTTACGAGATACTACAATACCTTTGCTAATTAACATGGACATATGCTGGGATAGATTCGCTTTACTCACTTTTACGGTTTTTATTAATTCCGCAGCGTTCATTTCTTTTTTACACAAAAGATTAATTATATGAAGTCTTGAAGGATTAGCAAATGTTTTACATATGTCCGCCTGCATTTTTATTATTTCTTTCATTTACATTCCTTTCTGACAAGTTTAAGAGTTTATTAATTCATTAACTTAAAATTAATATAGCAATTGCAAAGTATGTTGTCAATAATGTTTTAGGCATTATGCTACCATTATTGTTTTATTTCGATACGAAATATGCTGATTTTATTGCTTTTTTGAATATTTATTTGAAAATATTTTTTGGAATTTTTTGTAATTAATATTTTTTTATATTAAAAAAACCAGAATAAGAGGATTTTTAGAAAGGACAAAATAAATATAATTATTTTGCTAATTTATATATTACTTTTTTTTGCTTTTGTTTTTTACTTTTATCTTTGCCTTCATATTTTGTCTTTCTAACATGTCAGCAAGTGTAATTGAGTTCATATATTCCATTGTCCTAAGTTTTAATTCTGACCATACATCTCTCCAAGAACAAAATCTGGCACGACTACAACTCGCTGGGTCACTTACGCAAAAAACTGGATCTATAGACCCTTCCGCAGCTGTGACTATTTCACTCAAGTTAATGTCTTCTGGTGCCTTTGCCAAAACAAAACCACCATTTTTACCTTTAGTACTTTTTACTAAGCCTACCTTAACAAGCAGGCGCATTATATTTTCAAGATATTTTACTGATATTTCCTGATCTATTGAGATTATTTTTAGTGAAACAGGCGATTTACCATACTTTGTAGCAAGATGTAACAAAGCTCTTGTGGCATACCTTCCTCTGGTTGAAATCCTCATTTTCTTCTCCTTATAATATCATCATTTATAGTTTAAATATCATTGAACTGATATCATTATAACTTAATCTTTATATTATGTCAAAAAAATCTTTTTCCTATACTCCCAGTTATTTTGATTATAATGCTATTTTATCAAAATATTTATTGAAAGATAAAGTATTTATGCTACTATTAATAAAGAAATATGACATTACCGACTACAAGTTTTAAAAAGGAGCAATAGACATGCCAAAGTTAAAATACGATGCAGGCTTCATATCCTTAGTCCTTCAAAGATCTCTTTACACAACTTTTAATACTTTTGACCAAGATAAAATCAACTCAAGAATTATGGTCTTTGCAGCAGATTCCGATTTGAAAAATTTTTACCTTGTTACAAACAAAACATCTAAAAAGATATCCGAACTTGCTAAAAATTCTTACGCCAACCTCTTAATACTCGGTCCAAGTAATAAACTTGATGACTCCTCTGAGACTCAGGTTCATGGAACAGCAAAACTATTTTCTAAATTTGATTCTCTTGAAGTAAAAGTAGGACTTGAACTTCTTTCAGAGAAATCTTCAATGATTTCGACTCTTAAAGATACTGGATCCCTTGGAGATTTTTGTATAATACAAATCAAAACTTCTGAAATCAACTTTAGAGTATATAAAGACATTCTTCAGAACATTCCTAAAACAACTCTTAATTTCTAATATTTATTGTTCTTTAGGTTTTGCACCTTAAGTTTGTTTAATAAATTTTTCTGGCATTTCCTGTGTGGCGATTGCCTCTAATGTTATAGAATCCAGATATTTCAAAGTTATTTCTTTTAATTCCTTCCACATTTTCATAGACTTACAACTTTCCTTTAGTGCACATATATCTGGGTTATCCAAACATGCAACTGGTGAAAGAGTCCCTTCTGATGTCTTAAGTATATCAGTCATAGTGATTTCTTTTGGATTCTTAGCCAGTATGAAACCACCACTCTTTCCTTTTGCACTAATTACCAAACCAGCTGTTGCAAAAGTTCTCATGATTGTTTCAAGATATTTTAACGATATTTCCTGTTTTTCTGATATTGCGCGTATAGTTAGCGGACCATCTCCATAGTGTTCACAGAGCATAATCATCGCGCGTAAAGCATATCTTCCTCTTGTTGAAAATTTCAA
>JBAXIL010000028.1:0-23547 GCA_037138355.1 bacterium | reverse complement strand
TTTATTCCATAACTGACTTTATGCTTGATTAATTTACTCCTTTCTATTAAACTATATCACAATAGAGCTGAAAGCCTGAGCAATAGTGCCCTCGTAGCTCAGTGGATAGAGCAGAGGTTTCCTAAACCTTTGGCCGGACGTTCGATTCGTCTCGAGGGCACCAAATTTTTCTTCGAAAAATTTGGAGAGAGTAGAGATTAGATAGTAGAGAGTAGAATGGCAATTACAAAAAACTGCTTTGACTATTGAGATTTCTGCAACCACTGAGATGGAGAGACTGTTTTTACTATTGAGATTCTTGAGACCATTGAGATTTTTGAGACTTTCTTTTAAGGGAAAACGAGGCGTCAATATGATAGACCTACACACGCACAGCTTATTTTCTGATGGAGTACTTTTACCTTCAGAATTAATACAGAGAGCAAGAAAAAAAGGGTATGAAGCTATTGCTATAACAGACCATGTAGATATTTCAAACATAGATTTTGTCATAAAAAGAATTAGAAAAGTATGCAAAGACACAAATCGCGCATACAAAGATATAAAATGTCTTTGCGGGGTGGAGATAACTCATGTAGCTCCTGTATTGGTAGCGGGACTTGTAAAAATGGCTCGCGCACTTGGGGCTCAGGTTGTTTTACTTCACGGAGAAACTTCTGTGGAACCAGTGGAAATAGGATCTAACAAAGCGGCAATACTTGCAAAAGTTGATATACTTGCGCATCCAGGTAAAATTACTGAAGAAGATGCTATTCTTGCTGCTAAAAATGGCGTGTGCCTTGAGATTACTTCTCGTTTTGGACATAACATTACTAATGGACATGTGGCCATGATGGCAAGAAAAGCTGGAGCAAAACTTGTTTTTAATACAGATACGCATTTGCCGGAGAATTTATGCGATAATCAAAGCAGAGACACGATATTACTTTCTGCTGGACTAAATAAAAATGAAATACAAAGTGCAATAAATAATTCTTTGGAGCTTGTAAAGAAAGTATTTGTGAAATAAAAAAATGGAGGCAAAAAAAATGAAAAAGACACTTATGTTGCTTTTGATTATGTTTGTTGGAATAGCTACAGTAGCTGCTGCTCAAATTACTAAAGCTGAATCAGTGGCAAGTAAATACAAAGTAGATTATTGGTTACTACAGGCAAGTGGTGGAGTGGGAATACCTATTTTTGATTCTGGTAATTATTTAGACCCTGGTTTTGCTGGTGGGGTTTCTGTAAGAAAAGCTTTAGACCTTGAATTCTCATTTGGTGGAGGAATATCAGTCGCAAATTTGGCATATAAAGAGGCAGGTACTCCAGGACCATTTTTTGCTACAATATTGCAACTTGAAGGAGTTTATGCACCGTATCTACCAGGTTTTGTGGTATGGCCATACTTGAAGGTAGGAATTGGAATGTGGTTAGTAAGATATAATAAACTTGTTGCTGTAGATGATTTGCAACAATTAAACCAGACAGCGTTTGGTTACCAAGCAGGGCTTGGGGCAAGTTATCCATTTAACAATGTACTTGCAGCAAATCTCGAGGTTTTGTATAACCAGGCATCTATAGACGGAGGCACAGGTAATCAATATAGTTTTATTACTATTACTGCAGGTCTCACGCTTTGCTCCAAATAATAATAAAATCAATTAAGAAATAGTAAAATAAGAACTGAATAATAAAAGGAGTATAAGAAATGGAAAATAAGGCAAAACATAATAAAATGAAACATAGAGATATAATTAAAATGGTTAAAAGAAATGAAACGCAAGAATTTGTATCAGGTCTTAAGCACTATGTTCTCGGTAATGTTAAAAATATTACAATTGTAGCTATTTCGGTTTTGGTAATTGGAATTGTAGTGCCATTATTTCTTAATCTAAGGGAGAACAATAATTTGAAAGCAGAGCAAATACTCTCGCAAGCAAATTACTTTCTCAATAGGCCAGTCTTGGATGACCCACAGGCGGCTATGTATGGATTTTTTAGAACAAACAAAGAAAAATACGAGAAAGCACAATCGTTTTACATGACAGTACTTCGTGATTATAAATGGTCAGATGCTTTACCAAGCGCATACTTAGGTTTGGCTAATTCGTATTATGATAGCGAACAGTATAAGAAAGCTATGGAGTATTTTAATTCTTTTATTTCAAAATTTCCTAATAATACACTAATAGCTGAAGCATATTCTGGAAAAGCATATACGCTATTTCAAATGGGGCAGTATGCTGAAGCCATACTTATATGGGAATCAGTTCAGAAGAAGTTTAATGGTGGAAATAATCCAAATGACATAAAGCTAAGGGTTGCAGAGAGTTATATAAAGACAGGAAATAAGGTGGCTGCAAAGGCAATATGTGAAGAAATGATAAAAAGTGATAAGGAAGATTATTGGACAAGCGCTGCAAAAGAAATGATTTTAAAAACAAAATAATAAAAAATATGTTTAGAAGTATTTAATTAAATATAAAACGGAGGTTATTATGGCAAAAGCAAAAAAGAAGAAAACAGGAGCTAAAAAATTCAAAAGAAATATAAATATGGCTGAACACGAAATGAGATTGAAATCAATTGGATTTTCTGAAAGAGTTAAAAAACTTATTTTGAGAGCGGTCTTGATTATAATACCAGTTATGTTGGTTATTTACTGGATTGCTAAAACTCATAAGTTTTGAAAAGAAACTTGAAAGCTTATTTTTCGGTTGAAGTACAAGCCAAGCTGAAAAATATTTTAAAAGAAAAGAGATTTATACATAGCATTGGTGTTGCTAATATGGCTTTAAAATTAGCTGAGAAATATGGTTTGAATAAAAAAAAAGCTGTAATTGCAGGATTATTGCATGATTGCGCAAGAGATTTAAGTAGAAAAAAATCTAATTATTTCATAAAAAAATATAATATTAAGTTTGATGATATTACTCGGAAAGTTCCAGCTCTGTGGCATAGTTATATAGGACCTTATGTAGCAAAAGAAGATTTTGAAATAATTGATAACGAAATACTTCAGGCAGTCAAATATCACACATCGGGAAATATTAATATGTGTTCAATTGCGAAAGCCGTTTATATAGCTGATTACACTGAGTTAAGCAGAAAATACCAATCTTCAAAGCAAATTCGAGCCAAAATAAATACGAAAATATCCCTAAATGAACTTTTACGATTTGTTTTAAAAGATAAATTAGTTTATCTTTTGTCTGAAGGAAAACTCATACATACTGCCACGATAGACATGTGGAATAAATACAATAATAAGCAATAAAACATTCAACTTTTTGAGGAATAATCATATATATATAATTTACTTTGGCAATTTCTTTGTTAGGTTTTTATCCTGAGTTGACATTAGGATTTTGTGTGATATACTCTATATAAGGGACAAATAATCAAGGTGAAAGGCGGCGGACTCTATGAATGGGGAAAAGAGAAACGCAAAACTTAAAGAACTATTAAAAACACAAGCAGCATTGGGTATTATCTGTTTTTACAATCACTATAAAAAAACAAAAACTAATGGTGCTAAGCTTGCTGAGGTTTTGAAAATTCCTGTAAGTAAAATAAAGGAAACATGCGAAAAGCTTGCACAGTGTAAAGTACTGACTGTATCAAAAACTGGTTCTGATTTAGAGATAAAATTCATTATGGATCAAAATGATGAAATTAAGCAGACCATAGATGAGGCAATATGGGAAAACAATCAAGAATATGGAAGTATATATCATAAAATAATAACAACTGAATTGCGTGATTTTATGGAAGGAAATAAGTAATAAAGATAATCAAATCATATCCTAAAATCAATAATCTAATTATATCCAAAAACCTTGACTTTGAGTTCTTATTAGGTATAATTATTTATATGTGGTTGAAATAATTATTTTAATGGAGGAAAAATGAAAAATAAAATTATGTTTTTGGCTGTCCTAACTTTATTATTCAATAATCTTTTGTTTTCTGAGACAACAATTTCCTTGACTGATTTTCATGGTGGTTCTTTTTCTTTTAATTTGGGATTTGATACTGATTTCATGTATGGGTCTCGTGGAGATGCTCTTAGAATGGGTGGGGCTCAGTCCACACTTGATTCCCAGATTAGTTTTACTTCATATAATCCAGCAGCCCTTAGCTATTTGAATTATACCACGGCATCAGTTGGACTTGTCCCAGTGAGTATTATTTCCAGCAATGTGCTTTATGGTTTGGCAAAGACAGTTGCAGGAGATACTCTAAAGGAAGGTACTTTTAATGAGTTCCTTAAAAAAACAGTTAATGATCAGCTCACAAGTTCTTTTGAAAGTATGACCAAATCGGCAGGCGTAACAACTACTATGGATAATGTAGACGCTTATTTTGGGCAGACAACAGGTCTGACTGGTTTTGAAGTTATGGCACCTTTTGCCAATGGGCAAGCAGCGTTGGCTTTTGCCAGAGAAAATAAAACATCACTTGATCTTTCGCTAATGCTGACAGGGCTTGAGGCAACCGTCATTGTGGATTCTTCGGATCATATTACAATAACTGCCCAAGTAAGCGCTTTGATTAATTTTCGCGCGGATAATATAGTGACTTCATTTGGAGTGGGAAGAAAACTTACTCCAGAATGGGGTATAGGAATAGTAGCTGAACATTATGATTCGAGATTTTATTTAAACGGTAGAGGGGAAATAGATGGCAGTGCAACATATAATAGCGTCACTAAACAATTTAATACAAATGAGAACGATAGCTTAGCACAAAAAGCTTATGCGGATATTATAGGTGAGGGTTGGGGATTGAGATTTGGTACAAGTTATCATTTTTTGAATGATACTTTAGAACTTGGTGCGGATGCGTCAGTACAGCCAGAGATTACTTACAGGGGGAAACCTGATATTCTTTATCATACCATACCAGATAGTATTGATTCAGTAGATTTTACAAAAACGCAAGCAAAAACATATACTGGGGCTGACGGTACTTTGAAACTCAAACTCCCATCTTTTGCAAGATTTACATTTGCTTACAAAGGTGGTGTTACAACAGTCCTTAACTATACCCATTATTTTGATAGCTATTGTTTACAATACAAGAATAGTACAGACAATATTCAAATGTATTTAAATATGATGGACTCTGTCAATTTAGGTTTTAACTTTGGAATATGGCAAATAGGCGCTGGCGTAATATATAGTAAGCTTTATCAAAAAACGAATGGTGAAGACAAGAATTTGGTTTGGTTTCCTTTGCCAATGCTATCGACAGGAGTTGTAATACCATTTGGAGATTATTTAAAATGGGAAGTTGATTTATTTGTATTCCCATTATCAGTTCTTAAGACCGCAATTAGTTATTCATTTAAATAAAATTATTGGAGGAACTATGAAAAAAAGAATTCATTTATCATTAATTATGGCTGTTATTATTGTGGCAGTTTTATTTGTTGCTCCACTTCAAGCAATCGGTTTTTTGTATCACGAAAATACTCCTAACCCATTTTCTCCGGATAGCGGGCCAATACAAATTAAATATGTGATTGATTCACAAACCGCTGCGAGTGTTAAAACAACTATAAAAATATATAATATGGCAGGAAAGTTGATTCGGGCTATAGTTGATGGGGAACTTCGTCAGGTGGGGATTTTATGTACTGATAGTTGGAATGGTAAAGATAATCGTGGCAGAGAATGTTTGAATGGTAGGTATATTTTACAAATAGTAGTTGAAGATAATTTAGGGAAGAAAAAAATAATTGACAGCATTGCGCTGGTCAAATAGGAGGATATATGAAAAAAACATTATTTTTAATAGTAGCAGTTATATTCTCCATGACAGTTATTTTTGCTGGGCAGCCAATAACACCTGGTTCTTTTATAGATGTGGGTCTTGCCAGACCTGCTGCTATGGCTGGAGCATTTACTGCGATTGCAGATGATGCTTCGGCAGTATTTTATAATCCTGCTGGTATTGTCAACTCCAAGTATAAGGATTTTACTTTTATGTACACTAATTATTTAGGAGTTGTTCCTTACAATATCACATCTTTTATCTGGCCGATAAATGCTGATAGAGGTGTTGGCTTTGGTTTAATTGTTTCTGGGGATTCTTTATTTGACGAAAAAACTTTCTTGTTATCTTACAGTGAAAAACTTGACTGGCTATTAGGCAATATAGGTATTAAAGGATTATGCTTGGGTGGAAGTTTCAAACTACAGTTTGCTGGATTTGGAAATAATTCCAATGGGTCAGCTGACAGGGTTCAGGGAAGTGCAGGTGGTTTTGGATTGGATTTAGGAATACTTTATGCTATTAATCCCGAACTGAAAATAGGAGCTTTTGTTAGGGATGCTGTTTCTGCTATGTGGTGGGGGGCAAATTGGAATGGGATAGCACATAATAGTATGCAAGGTGTGGGTTTGACTACTGACTTAGGGGCAAGTTATAAAATTAAAGATTTTATTGCTTCAGTGACTTTGTCGGATTTAGATAAGCTAAAAATAGGAATTGAAAAGACCTTATTTGATTATGTGGATATTAGGGGCGGTTTTAGTCAAACAATGGATTTTGAATCGTATAGGGAATATATGATAGGAATAGGAATTGGGCATTTTGAATTTGGCGAGAAAAAAGAGTTTTCAATGAATATTGATTTTGCTTACATGTTCTTGAGGTTAGATAATTCGTATAATGTGCAGTGTAGTTTTAAGTTCTTATAAGTCTCATCATCAACTGAATATATAACTTTACAATATTCTTATATTATTTGATTTTCTGATTGACAAAAGCGCTATCGTATGTGAATATAGGCAGTATTTAAAATAATGGAGGTGTTTATGACCAAGAGATTTAGTATGGTTATTGTATCCATGATTGCTTTAAGTGTTATCATTGCGGCTTTTTCGTTTTCTTGTAGTAAAAAATTAGGTCCTGCAAGTCCTATTGCTGGAACTGCTACTGTAGTTCCTACTACTGCTGTTCCAACTAATTCTCCAATTGGAACAAACACATTCACAAACACATTCACAAATACATTTACAAATACATTTACAAGAACAAACACGCCAGTTGGTACCAATACATTTACTTCTGTTGTTACAAATACATTTACTGCTACAGCAACTGCAACTGTTGGTGCATCTGCTCCACCTTGGACATTTGATGCAACAGATGAAGGATTTGCTTCTGGTGCTGCAGGGGAAATGGCTGTAACATCACTTACCAGAAATACTAATGCAAGTTATATAACACATGGCGCAGGTTCGCTTGCAGTTGCAATTGATTTATCAACTGCAGTTGATGCAAAAGGTTATGTGTTTAAAAGTGTATTAGCGGCACCAATAGATTTAACTGGTAAAAGATTTGGTATTTGGGTTTATGTGCCAGCAGGTTTAGTTGGTTGTGGTATGCAAATGGTTGCTAAAGTTGGAGCAGGCGGAACATGGAATGCTGCTTGGAAAAATATTGATACAGCAGGTTGGATACATTACACTTGGGATGTTAATCTTGCTAATGTAACAGAATTTGGAATGCAGATATTAAGAAATTCTGGACCAGCTTTTGTAGGAACGCTTTACACAGATGAATGGACAGTAACAAATGTACCAGTTGTATCTGGTGCGATATATAATTTTGATACAGATGTTCAGGGTTGGACAAATGATACTGTAACTGATTTAGCTGTTTCTGCTCTTGCCTGGGATAGCACCGCTGCAAATGCAAAAGCAGGTGCGGGTTCATTGCTTCTGACTTGTGATTTTTCAGCATCATTGACATCACAAGGCTACATAAAAGTTAATTTAGCTGCTACTCCTTTAGATTTATCTGCGAAGTCAGTAGATATGTGGATTAATGTTCCAGCAGCTATGGTTGGTTATGGCGTACAGATAGCATGCAAGACTGGCGCTGGCTTAGCATGGCATGGTTTCTGGAATAATTTATCAGCATCAGGTTGGTTGAAAGTGACATGCAATCCTGCTCTTGCAGATGTTCAGGAATTAGGATTGCAATTTGTTAGAAACAGTACCCCAGCTGCTTTCACAGGCACGCTTAATGTGGACGAAATCACTTACTATTAATTAAGTTGTATAATATAAAAGAGGGGATGAGTAAAAAAATCATCCTCTCTTTTTTTATGTCTTTTGAGAAATATGCTTTAATAAAAGTTTCTTGACAAAACCGCTTTCGTGGAATAAAATAAGCATAATTAAAGATTAAAAAATATATTATTTATAAAAAATAACGGAGGAAACAAATGAAAAAAGTTAGAATTGGTATTATCGGTGCTGGAAAAATTGCAGAAAGACTGCATTTACCAGGTTATAGGGAAGTAGTAGAAGCAGAAGTTGTAGCTATATGTGATTTACAAAAAGATAAAGCAGACCGTCTTGCTGGAATGTTTAATATACCTGCAGTATATACAGATTATAAAAAAATGATTAAAGAAGCAGGCATAGATGCGGTTTCTGTTTGTACTCCAAATTATTTACATGCTGAAATGTCTATTTTCGCAGCCAATAATAAAAAAAATGTATTGGTAGAAAAACCAATGTCTATTTCTATACTTGCTATGAAAAAAATGATTGCTGCAGCAAAAAAAAATAAAGTGTTATTAATGGTTGAACAAAGCCAAAGATTTGATGCTGCTCATCAGGCGTTAAAAGAAATAGTTGATAGTGGAGTTTTGGGTAAGTTTATTTCTGTAAGAGGAAAAATAGGACACGCTGGTCCAGAAAATTGGTCAGATAATTCGCCTTGGTTTTTTGAAAAGAAATTATCAGGTGGTGGCGTTTCTGTAGATGTAGGAATACACATATTGGATCTTATAAGATATATTACAGGAAGAGATGTTAAAAGTGTTGCTGCAACCATGTCTAATTTGGTAAAAAAACAATATAAGCTTGAAGATTCTGTAGAAGCTGTTTTGAATTTTAAAGACGGAACTATGGGAGTGTTTTCCACATCTTGGTGTACTAATCCTTATGAACAGACAGTTACAGTGTATGGTCATAAAGGAAGGGCAACTGTATTTCATGGTGGAACTGAAGGCGGAAAAAGACTTAGTGCCTGGACTGTTGATTTAAAAAATCCTTATGGCGGAAACACTGAAGTTAAAGTGGCAATACCTGAAAAAGCAAAGACAGGCGGTCCAATTCAGCACTTTGTAAATTGTTGCAATGGAACTGCTACTTGCATTAGTGATGGTACATCAGGAATGAAATCTATGGCGGTCATGCTTGCTGCTTTTAAGTCGGCAAAAACAAAAAAGTTTGAAAAGATAATAGTATAAAGCAACGGAAAAAGATAAATAATAAAAATATGGAGGCAAAAAGTGGCATTTAAATTATCAGCAATAACCTGGTCTCAGCATTATTCTTACGAACTTAAAAAAATAGACGATTTTGGTTTGATAGACATGTATGCTAAAGCAGGACTCGGTGGCATAGAGTTTATCATTGAACATATGACATCTTTAGATAAAGCACATTTATTAGAGTTGAAAAAATATGCCACGGATAAGAACCTGGCAATTACTTGCATATCTCCCGGAAATAACTTTGGCAATGAAGATGATGCGGCACAAAAGTCAAACGAAGAATATGTCATTCGTTCTATAGATGCTGCAGATATTATGGGTGCTCCAGTAGTAAGAGTTTTTGCTGGTTGGCCACCAAGTGGAAAAAGAGAAGCGTTATGGAGTAAAGCAGTAGCTTCAATGAAAAAAGTGGCAGAGTACGCGAAGAGTAAGGGTATAACGCTTGTTATCGAACCACATAATGGTGGAGGCTTTTTGCCAGATTCAAAATCCACTCTAAAGTTCCTAAAGGATGTTAACTCTCCTTATGTTATGCTTAATGTGGATACAGGAAACTATCACGATAAGGACATATATGCTGCTATCAAGAAAACCATAAAGTATGCTAAATATTGCCACTTGAAAATACATACAATTTCTAAAGATGGCAAAAAAACTTCAGATTTTGATCTGAATAAAACCGTAAAACTTCTTTCAGAGTCTGGGTACAATGGTTATATATCAATAGAGTATGAGGGACAAGAGTTTATTAAGGCAGAAAAACCTGCAAAAGCAAAAAACGAGATGGAGTTTTTCCCTATAGCAGTAAAAAGAGTAAAGGAATTGATTAAAAAATATTACTAAATTCTGTAAGTTGGCAGTTTATATATAAAAGGACGGCTGAAAAGCCGTCCTTTTTTTATATTATTGCTTGTTTAATATTTACCTTGATATATAATGATATTAATATACAAACAGGAGTAATATAGTGAAAATTAGTGATATTTGTAAAAACAAGAAGTTCCTTTTCTCGCTTGAGGTTTTTCCGCCCAAGCCAGATACGGACATACAGGTAATATATGAAACGATAGAACAATTAAGGGAAATCAAACCTGATTATATTAGTGTTACTTTTGGAGCAGGTGGTTCAACCAGAGGTCGCACTGTAGAAATAGCTGATAAGATAACTAATCACTTTAAAATACCTGCCTTAGCACATTTGACATGTATAGGTGCCACATATCATTCTATTACTGAAATTCTTAATGAGTTTAAATCAAAGGGCGTAGAAAACATAATGGCTTTGCGCGGAGATATGCCTGTTGGTGAAAAGGACCCATTAAAAGATTTTAAATACGCAGCAGATTTAGTGAACTTTATTAAAAAAAGTGGTCATGATTTTTCAGTTGGGGTAGCATGTTATCCAGAAAAACATCCCGAAGCAAAGTCATTAGAGGCTGACATAGAACACTTAAAACAAAAAGTTGATGCTGGAGCTGATTTTTTAACGACACAGCTGTTTTTAGATAATAATCATTTTCTGAATTTTAGAGATAAAATTCATAAAGCTGGAATTAAGGTTCCTTTAATGGCTGGTATTATGACAGCCACAAAACTTGTCAATCTTGAAAGAATGGCTGGCATGTGTGGTATAGAAATCCCTGAAAGATTTAGAAAAGCTACAGCCAGTTGCGACATACATACTATGGTATGTGAGGATACAGTTAAATATACAGTGGGGCAGATTAATCATCTTATAAGCAATGGAGTGAAGGGTATTCATTTATATACTATGAACAAAGTGGAACAAAATAGAAGGATTTACGAAGAGTCTAAAATTAAACAAACGAGGCAAATGAATGTTTCTTAATTTTATTCTTGTGATAATCGGTGGAGGCATAGGTTCTGCTGCAAGATTTGGATTATCGACTTGGGTAAATCAGTTTATGCAGGTCAAGTCTATATTTCCTTATGGGACACTTACAGTAAATCTTGCAGGTTCTTTTCTTGCTGGTTTTATATGGGGGTTGTCAACAGAATCAACTATGAAGCCAGAGACAAGAATATTTCTTTTAGTCGGTTTTATGGGCGGGTTTACTACTTTTTCATCTTATGCTTTAGAGAGTTATAATTTGTTTAATAATGGTGAGATAAAAAATGCTCTCATAAATATTCTTGTTAACAATATAGGTTCTTTACTGCTTGTAATTGCTGGAGTGATACTGTCAAAGTATATATTAAAGTGGTCAAGAGGAGGCGCGTAATGGAACTTCCAAGAGAGTCGGCATTGCTAAGGATAGTAGTAGGGGAAAGCGAAAAGTTTGAAGGCAAACCTGCTTATGAAGCCATATTTTTAAAAGCTCGTGAATTGAACATAGCTGGTGCTACTATTACCAGAGGTGTTATGGGTTATGGTAAGACGAGTAGGATACACTCTGCAAAGATTCTTGAAATGTCTTCCGATTTACCTATGATTATTGAGATTGTGGATATAGAAGACAAGCTTGTAAATTTTATTCCAGTACTTGAAAAAATGATTAAAGGCGGATTAGTAACTATGGAAAAGATAAAAGTAATTCATTACAAACATGAGACAAAGTAATTCCTAAAGGAGCTTTCCTTGAAGTTTATTGATATTCACACACACTTTTTTCCAGATGAGATAGGACCAAAAACTATTGAGCATTTAAAAAACCATTCCAAAGAAGTTATTGTTTCTTATGGCAATGGTACATTGTCTTCTTTGAAGGAATATATGCAAAGAGACGGAGTTAGTATTTCTGTGAACTCACCAGTAGCTACTAAACCAGAGCAAGTTTTGCATATTAACCGTAGAATGATAGAATATAATAAAAGTAAAGATAATGTAATATGTTTTGGAGCTATGCATCCTGATTTTAGTAGTGTAGGGAATGTAGAAGAAGAAATTGAGTTTATAGCAAAAGCAGGTATAAAAGGTATAAAGCTGCATCCTGAGTATCAGCAATTTTACCCAGATGATGCCAAGTATTATAAAATATACGAAGCATGTAAAAAAAATAATTTGATAATACTTTTCCACGCAGGAGCTGATTTTGCCTTTCCGCAAACGCACGCAACGCCTCAAAGATTAGCTGAAGTAGCAAAAATAAAAGATTTAAAATTAATATTTGCGCATATGGGTGGCTACAGAATGTGGGATGATGTAATGAAATATATAGCAGGGACTGATGTTTATTTGGACACAGCATACTGCGCTGAAATGAAAGATGAAATGTTAGTAAAAATGATAATAAAACATGGACCTGATAAAGTGTTGTTTGGAACTGATTTTCCTTGGGAAACGGCAGCCAATATAAAATCAAAATTAGAAAACTTGATAGATGAAAATGTTAAAGAAATGATTTATCATACAAATGCTGAAAAACTTTTGGGGATATAAATGTTTACAATTGATACGCACACACATTTTTTTACAGGCGAAAGAACGCAAGCTGATATAAAGTATCTGCAGTCCATAGGGCTTATCCTTTCAGGGCAAAATGGAGCGATAGAAGGTTTGAAAAAAAGAATGAAAGAAGATGGAGTAAATATATCAATAAATGCACCAACTGCTATAAATCCTGAGCAAGTACATTCAATAAACAAAATGATGATTGAATATAATCAGCATGAAACAAATATAATTTGTTTGGGAACTTTGCACCCTGATATGACTAATCCGGCTGAAGAGGCAGCGTATCTTGCGTCAAAAGGAATTAAAGGTGTAAAAATGCATCCTCAAGTACAAAACTTCTTTCCTGATGACGAGTCAATGAAAAAGATTTATACTGCTTGTGAAAATGAAGATCTGTATATTCTCTTACACGCTGGTGCTGGTTCCGAACCAGTATATGATTATGATACTATAAAGGGAACTCCTAAAAGGATAAGTGATGTTTTAGATTCTTATCCATTACTTAAGTTTGTAATAGCACACTTAGGTGGGCTAAATATGTGGAATGAGGCGAGAAAGTATCTTATCGGTAAAAATGTGTATTTGGATACAGCATACTGCACCATAATGCCAGATGAAGAGTTTATTAATATAGTTAAACATCACGGAGCGGATAAGATACTTTTTGGGTCTGATTATCCTTGGATTAGGCAGGCTGATATTGCAACATTGATAGAAAGAACTATAGAAGATGAGCGTAAAAGAGAATTGATTTTCCATAAAAATGCTGAAATATTATTAGATTTATAGGAATAAATTTGAAAATGAAACTTATAATTTTAAACGAAGAAAGGATAAACAATGGGAAGAAAAAAAGGGTTTGTAAGTTCTCAAGTATCTGTAAGTACCAGAAAAACTGTTACGAGGACAATAGTTGTTCCTAAGCGTGGAGAAAATGAAGACATTTATGCATATTATTTGAAGTTGAAAAAACTTGGTTTGAAGCTTCCCACAAAGAAACCAGAGGATAAATAAGTTATTGTTTTAAACTCACAAGTCTTTTAAACTCTTTACAGTTTTCTGTGATATCTATTCCTGTAGAAAATAATCCTCCGCCCATTAATAAAACAGCATCATTTCCATAAAAACTTTTAATATGTGAAAGTTTATCCATAGTAACACCACCGCCTGGAGCAGGTAATAGGGCTTTGAGTTTTCCGAGCTTATCCTTGCAACCTTTGGCTATCATAGAACATTCTTCTTCTGTAAAGGAAAACCTACCACCGAAGTTTGGAAAAATTGTCGCATCAGCTCCGCACATACGGGTTAATTGACCAAAAAAAGCATATGGTGATAAACCTGAGTCAGGATTGGTAAAATAAGAGCCATGAAAGGCAGGGTGATAAAAAAGTGGAAGTCCTATAGAGTCATCTTCGACAATTGTTCTCATAGTTTCCAGTCCAGCAAGTCCTGGAGATATAATAAGCGCTCCAGCGCCTTGTCTTTTTGCAAATTTAGCACGATTTATTGCTTCTAAACCGTCTGCTGTAATATTGGGTGCGTAAAGGGTATTGAAACCAGTTTTTTTATTTGCTCTATTAACTGCTTCGCAAACTGCTGTGACTCTTTCTTTAAAAGGAGAGAAACCCTGATTGGCAAGACCGTGATCATCTTTTATTATATCAATGCCACCTAAAGCAAATTTATAGCTTAGTTCTGCAAGCTTTGAAATCGTTGTTCCCATAGGTTTTAAGGCAGAACATAAAAGCGGTCTGTTATAAATACCTGTTATTCTTTTGAGACCAGCTGCTCCAAAACGAGGACCTTTTAATTTATTAAGTAAAGCGGATGGTGGGAACATTTTCTCGACTCTAATTCCTGGAGTCATAGAGGTGTTTCCAAAAACAACATTTAAAAATTGTGTGAGTTCTGTACCAGCAGTTTCATTTGCGTAACTTATTTCGACCAAATGTTTTTTACCTGCGGTTTTTATTGATTCGATTTTACCAACAATAGTATCTTTTATATATTTGTCCTTAACTAAATGATAGGGAAACTCGATAGTTTGTTCTACACATATAGCGAATGCTTTATCTGCAACTTCTTTTTTTGAGCCAGTTATGGAATAGAGTACTGAAAATCTTTTTTTTGAAGTCATTTGTTTCTCCATAATATAAGATTTAAATTTTAGTTCAAACAATCATGAGAGGGGGCAAGCCCAATCTTTGTCATGTTAATTATAAATCTTCTGCTTTTAAATGTGAATGCATTGGCTTTATATCAACCTGTTTTAATTCGGCTTCTGTTATGCCGAGATTTTTTCCTGATAGTTTTTCTGCTGCTGCAACTATGGCTATTGCATCAAAGCCATATTCTCTCATAAGATATTTTTTGCTGGCTCCGTGTGGAAACTTATCTTGAAGGCCAAGCTTTAGAAGCTTTTTAGGAACCCCAGCTTCTGCCATAGCTTCTGCTATAATTGTGCCAAGTCCACCCATAACAGTATGATTTTCTACGCTTATTACACCATACTTAGATTGTGCTATAGAATCAATAATATCTTTAGAGTTAAATGGTTTTAAAGTTGATATATGGTAATGGGTAACTGACATACCTTTTGATTTTATGGCAGCAACAGTTTTGATTGCTTCTTCTGTACAAATTCCACTTGATACTATAACTATGTCAGTACCAAAAGATAAAAGGCGATTTTTCCCAATTACAAATGGTTCATTTTTATCAAAGAGTCTTGGTATATCTCCGCGTATCATACGAACATAAACAGGACCATTTACTGCTAAAACAGAGTCCAAAATGGTTTCTACTTCAGTTGCATCTCCGCATTCAAATATGGTCATGTTAGGAAGGGCACGCATTAAAGCCACATCTTCTATAGCTTGATGGGTGGCGCCTCCAGGTGTTGTAATTCCTGGCAAAAATCCAAACATTTTTACAGGCAAGTTTGAATATGCCACAGACATAGCCACTTGATCATAAGCCCTGCGGTAAATAAAGACGGCAAAGGTATGAATAAAAGGGATAAAACCCTCTCGTGTAAGTCCTGCGGCGACGCTGAGCATATTTTGTTCTGCAATACCAGCAGAAATAAATCTTTCAGGATAATCATCCCTAAAGATATCTATTTCGGTAGAGCTTGTAAGGTCTGCTGACATTACTAAAACCTGAGGTTTGTCCTTTGCCCATTTTACAAGGTTGTAGGCGTGAACTCTGCTTGATACTTCCATATAACTTTTAACCCATACCTGGGATAATAAGCCCAGGTGCTTTCATTTTATTAAGTTCATTTATATACAAATTTTTTTCTTGTTCGCTTTTCATTCTGACATAATGATATTTTGGTGCGTTATTTTTTAAAAGGGGAATACCTTCAAAAGGATTTGTTGAGGCGAGCACAACTGTAGGACGACCTTCTGGTATAAACTCAGCAACAGGTTTAACAAGTTCTTCTGGATTGTGACCGTAAACCTTATATACTTTAGCACCAAAAGCTTCAAGCTTTTTGTCAAGTGGCTCAACATTCATTGTTTCTGTCATTATACCGTCGCACTGATAACCATTGACATCTACATAGATAAACATATTGTCTAATTTCCAATGCGAAATAAATTGAAAGGCCTCCCATGTCTGACCTATCTGAAGTTCTCCGTCAGATAAAAACACAAATACTTTACCTGATTCTTTTTTTAATTTTTTCGCAAGTGCGATTCCTGCGGCTTGACTTAAGGCCTGTCCGAGAGAACCATTAGTGACTTCCATGCCAGGTGAGTGTTCGGCACCTATCATTTCAACTGAAGAGCCATCTTTGTTAAAGTAGTCAAGACCTGATTCGTGCATTCTTCCGGTCTCAATCAAACAGGCATAAAGCACAAGGGCGTAGTGGGCAGGGGATAATATAAATCTGTCATATTGAGGGGCGTGAGAACCATTGAATTCGCCACCTGTAAAATATGCCTTGTTATTAGCACCAGGCACTCCTGGAAAAGGTCTCGGCATTATGGGTGTACTGATATGTTCCAAATTCATTATTTTTACATATAAAGTAGAAAGCGTTTCGGCAGAGGAGCAAGCTTGACTTAAGTAGCCACCATTGCAGTTGATGGTATGTTCAAGAACCCTGCGGCGTATTCCTTTTGCTACTTTTTTTACATTATTCTGCCAGTTTATGTCTGCCAAGCCAAGCCTCCGAAAAGATTATAAAAATTAAAGTATAAAAAATATTACATTCTTTTGTGTTTAAAAGCAAGTTTAATCTAATGAACTTGGCTTTTATAGATTGATTTTAGTTCCTGTTTATAGTAATATTATCTATCAATTAATAATTTGGGAGATAAAAAACATGAAAAAAGTTAGTATTTTATTAATTATTCTATTTATTTCATCGTTCAACCTAAATATATTCGCCTTAACTGCTGGTATAGGTAATGGCACAACTTCTGCTAATTTTTTGAAATTATCCCAAGGCGCAAGACCTTCTGGTATGGGAGAGGCCTTTGTTGGAGTAGCAAATGATGTAACTGCAATATACTGGAATCCCGCTGGTTTAACTCAAATAACACGCAATCAGATTTGTCTCATGCATACGGCTTGGCTTATGGATGTAAACTTTGAATATATAGCATATGCTCTTCCAATTGCTGGTTTTGGTACCATAGGAGGGGACATTACATTTTTAAATGCTGGGAACATCTTTAAGACAGATGAAGATTCGACAGGTAAATATATTCTCACAACTGAAAAGGCAACTGCTTCAGATTTCAAATTGACACTCGCCTATGCAAAAAAACTTTCAGATTTTATAGGGCAGGACAATCCTATATCTGATTTGTCATTAGGTATTGACTTAAATATAATTAGTGAAAAAGTATATAATGATTCAGGTGGAGGATTTTCTTTTAGCTTGGGTGCATTTTATTTACCAAAGTATGAAGCTTATTCGATGGGTTTAACTCTTGAAAATATTGGTATGGCAACAAATCGTCCTGAAATGCCATCTATTGTAAAGTTTGGTATTGGATATAGATTCTCTTTTGAAGATATTATGTTGCCTTTTACAGAGGAAGGGAAATTTATATTTGCTGATAATAATGTTATAGGTGATTTGGATCTTATTTATGATGTGGTTGCTCAAGCAGCAAAGATTCATGTAGGCGCAGAAAAAAACTGGGAATTAAATAAGTATCACAATATATTAATCAGGGCTGGATATAAGTTTGGAGAAGATCTTGATTTTCCTGCTGGCTTGACAGCTGGATTAGGTTACAAATTGACTGCAGCAAAAGATATGTCGTTTGAATTGGATTATGTTTTTGTACCATATTCTGATTTGGGTAGTACTAATCGTATTTCTTTAACAGGTAAGTTTATTGGAGTGGCTGAAAATAAATATTATGAAAGTAAAAAAAGCGGTATTGTTTTTTATAAAAAAGGTTATGAGGCACTTTATAAAAAAGATTTTCCTATAGCACTTGAAGCTTTTACTGAAAGCATAAAACGCTATCGCGAATATGCCCCAGCATATATGGGAGTTGGTTCATGTTATTTAAATATTGGAAAAAGGGATTTAGCCATGAAGGCCTTTGGAAAAGCCATGGAGCTTGACCCTAATAATCAAAAGTTAAAAGATTTTGTACAGCAGTATAATTTAACACACCCTACAATTCAAAGAACGGAACATTAGTATGTTGTATTTAAAATTATATAAGGAGTTAATATGCGTGTAACCATAAAGGACATAGCTAATAGAGTCGGGGTAACTGCGGCAACTGTTTCTATGGTGATTAATAATAATCCAAAAATAAGCCAAAAAACAAGAGATTTGGTCTTAACTGCTATAAAAGATATGAACTATCATCCAAGTTATATAGGTCGCAGCTTGGTTAAAGGCAAGACCAATAACATAGCAGTGGTGGCTTCTTTTTTTGCTTCTCTTTTTGCGCTTGAGTCGGTCCGTGGTATTGAAGAATCATTGAGAAACACTCCGTATAATTTGATTTTATATTCTACTCGTGGAATACAAGAAAATGTTAGAGAAATGTTGAAGCGACTCTATTACGAACGCATGGCTGATGGAATCATAGTTATTTCTCTTCGTATGGATAAAGAAATGCTTCAAGATTTTCAAAAAGATGGAGTGCCAGTAGTATTTCTTGAAGAAGTCACAGAGGGAACTGCGACTATTAAGTTTAATAATATCAAAGGCGGCTATATAGCTACTGAACATTTAATTAAAAATAAAAGAAAGAAAATTGGACTTATTGTTGGAGAAGAAGGTTTAAATGCCAATGAACGCTTGAAAGGTTATGCTGATGCACTTAATGATTACGGTATAGAATATGACGAGAATAAAATAGTTAAAGTTGTAAATTATAGCTTTGAAGAAGGTTTAGATTCTTTGTCTAAGTTGATAAAACAAAGTCCAGATATAGATTCTATTTTTTGCGCTGCTGGAGATGTGACTGCCGTAGGAGTGCTCGAACAGGCAAAGAAGCTTGGCATTAAAATTCCAAAAGATATAAGCATAATTGGTTATGACGACACATATATATCTAACTTGACCTCTCCTGCCTTAACTACCATAAGACAACCAATCGCTAAAATGGGAATGCGGAGTTTTGATGTGTTAATGAATATGATAAATAAAAAAGAACCTAATGGAAGCAAAGTAATTAGTTTTGATCCAGAATTAATAATAAGAGAATCCGTGTAAGGTATATGCGTCTAATCGGCCTGCTTTTCAAAGTCCGGCTGATTTTGATTTTTGTAGTTAGTTTGATACTTCTTCCAAAATTAAATGCTGCGGGCGCTACTACAGGTTCTTTTCTTTTGGTGAATATAGATGCAAGAGAAACTGCTTTGGGTGGAATATTTTCTCCTTATTATGCGAGACCTGGTGCGGCCTCAGTCAATCCAGCCTGTTTGCAGGGAATAAAAAATAAATACATAGCATTTTCACATTATAGTTCAGTGTTTTCCTCTCACTATGAGCAGATAGAATATGCTCAGCCACTTAATGTCTCAAGTGCAGCAGCAGTAAGTTTCATGTATTCCACCATAGATGATTTATCTCGCACGGATTCTACAGGAGAGGTAGTAGAACGCATTGATAATTATGACGCGGTTTTAGGTTTGTCGTATTCCTTTGTGATAAACGAACAGTTCAATGCAGGAATTAATTTAAAGTTTGTTACAGAAAAAATATATAATACTGTTAATATGGGTGGAACTATAAATCTTGGTTTATTATACAGAAACTTTGATAGTCGTTATACCATAGGGGCGGATATAGAAAATTTGGGTTTATCAACTTCGTATTTTAAAGATAAGTCATTATATCCTATGCTTTGCAGGGCTGGTTGTGGTATGGAAGTTTATAGATTTGAAGAAAAATATAAAATATCACTATTTATGGAAGAAAGAATTTTTCTATTAGAACAAGATAACACAGAAACCTCTATAGGTTTGGAAGCTGCGTATGAAAAGTTTTTTACTTTTAGATATGGTTATACTTTAGGGAAAACTGACGGAAGAGTGGCAGTAGGAGCAGGAGTGCGCCTTAGTGATATGTTTATAGACTATGCTTATCAACCGTATTTTATTTCTGATAATGCGCACAGAATAACTATTAAATATATGTTTTAGTTTAATAAAATGCTTAGTTCGCTTTTTTAAAAAATATAGGAGTTCTCATGGAAGAAGCCGAGATAGTAAAACGCATAAAAAAAGGCGAGACAAAATACTTTGCGGAGATAATAAATAAATACAAGAAAGTTGTATTTGGACAGGCATATAATTTTCTACGCAATAAGGAAGAAGCCGAAGACACGGCACAGGAAGTTTTTATAGCTATATATAAAAGCATTAAGAAGTTTAGGGGAGATTCCAAATTATCTACATGGATTTATAGGATAACAATTAATACTTGTAAAAACAGATTGAAGCAGTTGCAGCGTTTAAGATCACATACAGCTGATGAGTTTTATGAAGAAGGGGAAGAGAATAAAACGAGTATGGTTGATAATATAAAAGAAAAGGAAGAAAAAGAGCCGGATAAGACATATGCCTCTTCTCAAGTTAAAAAATTAATATACAAAAGGATTGACGAACTTTCTAATGAACATAAACAAGTGATATTAATGCGTGATGTGGATGGTTTGTCTTATGAAGACATAGGAAGAGTGTTAAAACTGTCAGTTTCAGCAGTAAAATCAAAGCTTTTTAGAGCCAGGGAAAACCTGCGAGAAAAGCTCGAAAAAGATGATGTTATCTAAAAATGACCGAAACTTTTATTGATATGAAATGTCTATATAATAACAAAGAAAGTAGGTGCATTATGAAAGACAATAAAAAGTGTTTGAAATTCAAAGAAATGATAATGGAGAAAATTGACGGAGAAGCAAATGCTTCTGTCTTAAAAATAGTATCCAATCATATACAAAACTGTCCAGATTGTTTGGCTTATGAAAAATCACTTAAAAAAATGATAGAACTAACTTCATTAATGAAAGTTGAAGCTCCTGATTATCTTGAAACAAGAATTATGGCTACGATTGATTCCACAAAACCGCAATTTAATTGGTTCCCAGTAATTTCTTATGGTACAACTTTTGCTGTGGCAATAATCGCTGCGTTCTTCCTTATATATAATAAACCGTTTGCACCTTCTCAAGTTGCTGTTTTAAAATCAGTTGTGGTAGAAAAACAATTGGTCGCTTCAATAAAAGCGCCTGTGCAAGTTGCTAAAGTCAATGTGGCAAAAATAAATAAAACTATTATGCAATCAAGTGCCAAGGCACAAGATATAGCAATAAATACTGCAACAAAAGATAAGCTTGCTGTTCGTGAGTTGGAGGTTTCTGCTAAACCAGCAGTAGCCATTGCCATACAACCAGTAGCAAATGATTATAATGAAAAAGGCCCTGTAAGGCAAAATATTGCTGCAGGCAATAATATTATCCAGTCTGCTTCGGCACCAGTTGCGGCAAATAACCCTAACTATGGAGTGTCGGCAATAGAAGTAAAATCAGTCATGAATGCTGCCGAAGTTAAACCAATACCAACAGAAACAGGACTTCCTTTACTTGAACAAAATAAAGCTATAGTTGCTAACAATCTTATTAATCCTAATCATGGTGATTTTGCAAGAATAGTGATTAAGGTGGAAGAAAATACACTCGTTAAAATAATGATATATGATAAAGCTGGCAGAGTGGTTACAAAAATACTTGATGAAGAAAAGGCACCTGGAACTTTTGAAGCACGCTGGTATGGAAAAAACGACTATTCACAGATAGTTGCTGAAGGCGCATATTTTGTTTACATACAAATCGGTAAAAGGGTTATAAAGAGCCATATTATAGTTAATAAAGATTAAGTTTTGTATAGACAAACACTGTTTCATTTGTTATTATTTTTTAAGTAAATAGATATAAATTGTTATTATTATGAATATAATATAGAAGTTAGAAGACAAAGGAAAATCATTTGTTTTTTAACGAAACTATTTTATGTTTTTTTTGTCATAATTATTAGGTTTTATTATAATAACTTTTTGGGAGGAATTAAATGAGTTTATTAAAAAGAATCGTCCTTGTCTCACTCTTCTTATTATCAATATTCGCTGCTGGAGTAGTAATAGCTGCACCTGTTTGGGTTGATTATCCAAATGGTATTCAGTTATCTACTGGAAGTTCTATGACCAGTGATCTTAATACCAAATGGACAACTTGGAAAGCTAAGTTTACAGCTGTTTCAGGTTCAAATGGAACCAGAGTTGTTGGACCAGAATCCCCACATAATGGAAGAACAGTTTCTGAAGGTCAAGGATATGGACTTTTAATGGCTGTGTATATGGATGACAAAACATTATTTGACCAATTATGGAAATACAAACTATATATTTGCGGGCTTGCTGGTGGAAAAGCTTTAATGCCATGGAAGACATCAAATGATGGTACTGCACTTGCTGGGGATAATAACTCTGCTACAGACGGTGACACTGATATGGCTTGGGCACTTATACAGGCATCAAGGCGTTGGGGTGGAACTCCAACAGGACAAGCATCTACTTATGCGCAGTATGCTACGGCTATGCTAAATAATATATATTCCATGGACAGAAAAGCAGATAATTCCATGGGCCCAGGCGACAACTGGGATGGGAATGAATATCCTTCTTATTTTTCCGAAGGTTTCTACAGAGAGTTTGATACATTTGAAGGTGGCACAAGATGGGCTGCGGTAATAACTGTTTGTAATAATCACTTAGCTGCTGACAGAAATACAGCAAATGGTCTTACTTCGGAAACTTGTGACCATAGTGGAGCGAGAACTGATAATACATATTCGTATAATGCTTGTAGAGTTCCTTGGAGATATGCAATTGATTATATATGGCACGGTAATACTTTTGCTGACACACAGATAGGTTATCAGGAAATATTTTTCACAAATATAGCTGCCAGTAATGTTGGAGATGGTTATACTGTAAGTACGGGTGCTAAAACAGGGGCAAACAATAATGCTTCATTTATAGGTCCTGCTGGATGTGCTTTTATGGGCGGAACAAATCAAACAAAACTAACAGAATATTATAATCAAACAGCCGGCACATTTACGAATGCTTGTAATAATAATGAATACTATAATGCTTCACTTGGTTTATTATCACTTCTTGTTATGTCAGGAAATTTCCCAGTCACATTCTCGGCTGTGGCACCTACAATTACTCCAACTGGACTTCCAGCTGGTTCTTGTCTTTTTGATGACATGGAAGATGGAAACGCTGGAAATAATTACGGCGGATTCTGGTATTCATATATGGGAGATGCCCCATCAACAATATGGCCTG
>JBAXIL010000027.1:0-23907 GCA_037138355.1 bacterium | reverse complement strand
AGTAGAACGGGGAGTAGCTGAAGGTAAGTTAAGTAACCGTAAGTTGAAGGTGTGTATGGGTATTGCTGAAGCGGTAGTAAAGTCTGGAAGGCCAATTATTACACCAACGATAAAGAAAAATAATAATATTGAAATTAGCAAAACTGAAATAAATATAAGCCCTAATGTATTGTGTGTGCCTTTGAAGTTCGAGGATGATACAGTTGGAGTAGTGGAGTTGCTTAATAAGAATGATGGTAAAGGTTTTATTGAAAATCATATTGCTATAATTTCTGCTTATACAAATAATATTGCCATAATCATAAAAAATGCACAGTTTGTGACAGAAAATAAAAATAGAATACATAGGTTAGAGCATCTTATGGAACTTACTGAGTATGTTAACTCTACTTTTAATATTGCAACACTTTTTGAAATGATATTAAGTATATCAAAAGATACACTTGGATCTGAAGCTGGCGCCATTAAGATATTGGATGAAGATAAACAAATTATAAAAGTTGCCGCTGCTTCGGGATTGATGTTTGAAAAACTTATAGGTATTAAGGTTCCGGCTGGAGAAGGGATTTCTGGTTGGGTAGTTCGTGAAAATAAAAGTGTCATGGTAAAGGATGCGCAAAATGATCCGAGATTGCATGGTAATAAAGTAAGAATTTACAATTTGAAAACTAAAACTGTTTTGGCTGTTCCTTTGAGGACAAAAAACAACTTAATTGGTGTGATGGAAGTTATAAATAAAAAAAATAATGAGTATTTTACAAACGAAGATATGCACATGCTTGAGGCCTTAGCTAACCAGGCTGCGATTGCTATAGAAAATGCCAGACTTTATGCAAATGTAAAAGACCTGTTTGTAAATACTATTGCTTCGCTTGCAGCGGCTATAGAAACAAAAGATGTGTACACACGCGGTCACTCAAAACGCGTTACTATGTTTGCTGAGCTAATTGCTAAAGAACTTGATTTTAATGAAGAAGAAACCGAAAACTTGAATCTTGCTGGAACATTACATGATATTGGAAAGATAGGTGTGGATGAATCCATACTGCAAAAGCCTGCAAAATTAACGGATGCAGAGTTTGTTGAAATAATGAAGCACCCAGAATACGCAGCAAATATTCTTGAAGCAATACCGCAGTTGCGTCATATAATACCTGCTATTAGATTTCATCATGAAAGATTTGATGGCAAAGGATACCCCGCAAAATTAAAAGGTCAAAATATACCATATTTTTCGAGAATATTGGCTATTGCTGATGCATTTGATGCTATGTCTTCAAGTAGACCATATAGAGTGGAGCTACCTTTTGAAAAATGTATAGATGAATTGAAAAAACATTCTGGTACACAATTTGATCCTGAACTTACAGCTGTAGCGATTAAGGCCTTTAAAAAATGGCATGATATTAACAATAAAACGCAGAGGAGAAATAATAATGACAGCATGGTTTCATAGGCCTAAGTATACGATAGTTAGAAAGGCCACCAATAGATCTGAAACAAAAATACCTGAAGGAATGTGGGTTAAGTGTGAGAAGTGTGATGCTATATTATTGAAAAAAGAGCTTGATGAAAACTTAAGTGTATGTCCAAAATGTGGACTTCACAGCAGGATAACTGCTAAAAAAAGAATTGAGATACTCACTGATGCAGGTAGCTTTGTCTCAATGTTTGAAGATGTTCGCTCGGTTGATTTTTTGAAATTTCCACAGTATCAGGAAAAACTTGATAGCTCTGTAAAAAAGACAAATCTGACTGATTCTGTACTTGCAGGTACGGCAAAAATAAATGAAATGAATGTGGCACTCGCGGTGACTGATTTTTTCTTTATGGGTGGCTCTTTAGGGTCTGTCATGGGGGAGAGACTCACCGCTTTAGTAGAATTTGCTATAAAAGAAAAGCTTCCGGTTATTATAGTTTCTGCTTCAGGTGGTGGAGCAAGAATGCATGAAGGTATTATGTCTTTGATGCAAATGGCAAAGATATCTTCTGCGCTTGGAAAATTGGCTGACAAAGGTCTTCCGTTCATATCTGTTTTAACTGACCCAACAGGTGGTGGTGTTACTGCTTCTTTTGCTATGCTTGGGGATTTAAATATAGCTGAACCTGAGGCCTTTATTATGTTCGCTGGTCCAAGAGTGATTGAAGCTACAATAAAACAAAAACTTCCTGCAGGATTTCAGCGTGCAGAATTTTTACAGGAACACGGAATGATTGATTACATAGTAACTCGCAAGGAAATGAAAAAATCCATTTACAATGCATTGTCCACAATGCTAAATACAGAAAAATATGCCGGCAAGGCATAGGTTTTACAAAAGGCTTGCTGATTTAAACGAATTTAAATTTGATTTTTCTTTAGAACGGATAAAAACTGTTTTATTGTTATTGAACTCGCCGCAAAATAGTTATGATTGTGTTCATATAGCTGGGTCCAATGGCAAGGGTTCCACTGCTTGGTACCTTTCAAATATCCTTAAAGAACATGGTCATAAGGTAGGCACCTACACTTCGCCGCATTTTACTGATGTAAAAGAACGCATTGCTATCAATGGACTTAAAGTCAATGAATCTATTTTCATTAGTGAAGGCCTAAAATTATTTCAAATTTTAAATAAATATAATATTAAACTTACATATTTTGAGTTTTTGACTGTTTTGGCTTTTTTGATATTCAAGGTTGAAAAAGTAAGCGTGGCAGTTATAGAGGCTGGGTTGGGTGGAAGATATGATGCAACAAATATGGAATATAAACATAAACTATTAAGCGTCATTACTTCTATATCACTTGAACACACTGATTATCTTGGAAAAACAAAATTATTAATTTTAAAAGAAAAGGCAGAGATAATAGGAACAGGTAAAGCGGTAGTAAATGTCAGAGATAAGGGCTTAAAAAAATATGTAAAAGGAAAATATGGCAACAAAGTAATTTTTGCAAATGAGTTTTATCCTGTTAAAAGAATAGTTTACGAGCAGGGACTTATAAAGGCTATTTATAAAAACATATCTTTGCAAACCAAAATGATAGAGCCAATACAAGCAGATAACTTAGCAACAGTTTTAAGTTGTCTTAAAGTCTTAAATAAAGCAGGTTACAAATTTGAACAGAAAAAGATTAAGAGAGCTGTTATCAATACTGTAATTCCTGGAAGATTTACAAAGAACACTAAGGGCTATTTTTTAAGTGTTGCACATAATCCTGAAGCATTTAAAGAGGTTTTGCGTGCTTTGAATATGTCAAGTCATGGCATTCCTACAATAATTGTATTTAGCTTGTTAAAAGACAAAGATGCTGAGGCTATTTTTAATCATGCCTCAAAATATAAAAATATTAGTTTTGTTTTAACTGGCATAGACAATCCAAGGGCAATAAGTATTGCAAAAATGAAACAATATGTAGTAAAATATGGTATTAGTTATCAGATTGAAAAAGACAATTTAGTAGCACTAAAAGTAGCAAGAAAAATGGCAGGTAATGGAATTGTTCTAATAGGTGGTAGCTTTTATCTTGTAAGCAAGTTTATGTAGATATTAATAATTTTATGTAAAAGGAGATTGCTCATGTTTATCATTGACGATATAAAAGTAGTTTTTGAACGCGACCCTGCAGCAAAAAATATATTTGAAGTTATATTTATGTATCCAGGTCTGCATGCCATAATTAATCATAGAATAGCAAACTTTTTTTGGAAAATTAAATTAACAATATTGGCACGAATGATTTCAGCTTTTTCGAGATTTTTTACAGGTATAGATATTCATCCTGGAGCACAGATAGGGAAGAGATTTTTTATAGATCATGGTATGGGAGTCGTGATAGGAGAAACATCAATTATAGGGGATAATGTTCTTTTGTACCAAGGCGTTACTTTAGGAGGAACGGGTAAGGAAAAAGGCAAGAGACATCCAACTTTAGGTAATGATATTGTTTTAGGCGCAGGGGCAAAAGTACTCGGAAATATAACAATAGGTAATAATGTTAAGATAGGTGCTGGCTCGGTGGTTATTACAAATGTACCAGACAATTCCACTGCAGTTGGTGTGCCAGCGCGCATAGTGAGGAAAGGTGAAAAACATCCAGAAGAGTCATTACAACACGGGCAATTGCCTGATATAGAAGCTATAGAAGTATCTAAACTTTGCAAAAAAGTAAATCAATTAGAAAAATTGCTTAAAAAGGCAAAGCGGTTAAAATAAGACTTTTATAAATAAGACCTACCTTAATTTTAATATGATATTACAAATGAGGAAATTATGTCCAAAATACCAGAAAAAATATCATCTAAAGCTGAAAAACTTCGCAAGGAACTGAGTAGACATAATCGTCTTTATTATACTGATGCTACGCCTGAGATAAGTGATATGGAATACGATAAACTCATGAAGGAACTTATTACAATTGAAGAAACATATCCTCAATTAAGAACAGTTGATTCTCCGACTCAGCGTGTTGGTGGGGAACCCCTGAAGGAATTTAAAACTGTCAATCACACTACCCCTATGATGTCTCTGGATAATACATATTCTCATGAAGAGCTTATTGAATTTGACAAACGAATAAAAAAAATAACTGAGAAGTTTTCTTATGTGGTTGAGATAAAAATTGATGGACTTGCAATTGCTGCGCGTTATAAAGATGGTGTATTTGTGACAGGCGCAACCAGAGGGGATGGCGTTAAAGGAGATGATGCCACTGAAAATATGAAAACAATAAAAGTCCTTCCACTAAAAATCAATGATAATGAATTTTCTACTTTGGAAGTTAGAGGCGAAGTATATCTTTCTAAAAAACAATTTGAAATCATAAATGAAGATAGAGAAAAATTGGATGAAGCTTTGTTTGCTAATCCTCGCAATGCCGCAGCAGGAACATTAAAACAACTTGACCCTAAAGTAGTTGCATTGAGAAAATTAAGTCTCTTTATTTACACTCTTATTAATCCTGAAAAATATGGTATTACCGGGCAGTATGAGTCACTTGAAAAATTAAAAGAACAAGGCTTCCCAGTAAATGAAGGATATAAAAAGCTTCCAGATATTGAGGCAGTTATTAAGTATATAGATAGTTGGGAAGAAAAGCGTCATGCTTTGCCTTATGCTGTAGATGGTATGGTGATAAAGGTTAATGAATTTGACAAACAAGTAATACTTGGTTTTACTGCTAAGAGTCCAAGATGGGCAATTGCGTATAAGTTTATGGCTGAACAGGCAAAGACCAGACTAAATGCTATAACTGTGCAGGTAGGACGGGTTGGTTCTCTAACCCCAGTTGCAGAGTTAGAGCCAGTAAAATTGGCTGGTACGATAGTAAAAAGGGCAACATTACATAACGAAGATGAGATATATAGAAAAGATATAAGGATTGGCGACATAGTAATAGTGGAAAAAGCCGGTGAAATAATTCCTGAAATTGTTGGTGTAGATAAAGAGGTTAGAACTGGAAAAGAAAAGAAGTTTAAAATGCCATTAATTTGTCCTGCTTGTGGCTCTAAGGTGGTTCGTGAAGAAGAAGAAAAGGCAACCCGTTGTATTAATGTTAAATGTCCTGCCCAGCTTGAAGGTCGTATAACCCATTTTGGAGGAAGAGAAGCCATGAATATTGATGGTATGGGGCCGGCGGTTGTAGAACAAATGATAAGAAATAAAATGATTAAGGATTACGGAGATTTGTACTCACTTACTATTTTTGATGTAGCAAATATGGATAGAATGGGTCAAAAATCAGCTGATAATTTATTGAGTGAAATAGAAAAATCTAAAAATAGAGAACTCGAAAATTTGATTTATGCTCTTGGAATAAGAAATGTTGGTAAACAGACAGCCGAAGTATTAGCAGAACATTATGATTCTTTGGATAAGTTAGCACAAGCTGGGTATGAAGAACTCACGCAAATTCATGAGATAGGTAAAGTCGTAGCAGAAGATATTATCGATTTTTTTAAAGGAAAAGAAAACAATGATGTTTTAGATAAATTACGCAAGGCCGGAATTAATATGAAAAGACTTAAATTAAAGGTTACAAATAATATTTTAAATTCTAAGGTGTTTGTATTCACAGGTGAAATGTCAAAATACTCTCGTGGCGAAGCAGGCAATATCGTAAAATCATTAGGTGGTAGAGTTTCTTCTTCGGTTAGCAAAGATACGGCTTATGTGGTTTGTGGTAATGAACCAGGTTCAAAGTATGATAAGGCAGTAAAGTTAGGTGTGACAATTATAAACGAGCAGGAGTTTCTTAAGCTAATACAGAAATAAAGATAAACGACTTTTATCATATTAGACAGTATTTAGCAAATTCTCAATTCCTTCTTGATTAAACCAAACTGCTAAAAAAACATTGCCAATTAATCATGATATATACTATAATCATTATATTAACTCTTAAAGGAGAAACATGAAACAGCCATTAGAAATTGCTTTTTTATGGCATATGCATCAGCCATACTATAAAAATATAGAGACAAATAAGTTTGTGTTGCCGTGGGTAAGATTGCATGCTGTTAAGGATTATTATGACATGGCTGCAATACTTGATAACTATCCTGCCATAAAGCAAAATTTTAATCTTGTACCTTCTTTATTACTTCAAATTGAGGAATATTTAAGTGGTACTACGGATATATTTATGGATTTATCATTAAAATCGGTTGAAATATTAACTGAAGCCGAGCGTATTTTTATTCTTTATAATTTCTTTATGGCAAACTGGGAGACAATGGTATTTCCGTATCCGCGTTATTCTTATCTTTTGAAGAAAAGGGGAGAAAACTCTCACCCTGATGAAATTAAAAAGATACATAAGCTGTTTACCGTAGATGAAATGCGAGATTTACAAATGTGGTTCAATCTCACTTGGATAGATCCAATCTTTATGGATATGTATCCAGAACTCGACAGATTAAAGAAAAAAGCTGAACTATTTACTGAAGAAGAAGTAAAGTATGTAATACAACAACAGCTTGAGATAATGAAATTGATAATACCGAAATATAAGCAGCTTCAAGACAGGGGGCAAATAGAAATATCTACCACGCCGTTTTATCATCCTATACTTCCTCTCTTGTGCAATAGTGATTCCGCAAAAATAAGTATGCCTGGCATGGTGCTTGATTTTAATTATTGTCATGCTGAAGATGCTGATATGCAGGTAAAGAAAGCTATCACATATTATTTAGAAAAATTTGGAAAGATGCCAGTTGGTATGTGGCCATCAGAGGGTTCTGTCTCGCCAGAAGTTATGGATATCTTAGCTAAAAACGGAATTAAGTGGGCTGCTACAGATGAAGAAATATTGAAGGAGTCCATGAATTTGGAAAAGGTAAAGCTTGAAAAAGATACTATTTATAAACCATATTATGTAAATACTCCTTATGGTCCAGTTAATATGGTATTTCGTAATCATTATTTATCTGATCTTATCGGGTTCACTTATCAGAGTTGGAATCCTAAAGAAGCCGCCGACCATTTTATTAAAGAACTTTATAATATCAAGAACCATTTAGATGATAAAAAGCACTCTGTTAATGTGATTTTGGATGGGGAAAACTGTTGGGAATATTATAAAAATGACGGCAATGATTTTTTAAATGAATTGTATATGGCTTTGTCTACAAATTCTGATTTTAAAACAGTAACTATTAATGAACTTACGAACAATTATATGAATAAGCAAGAAATAAATAAACTCTATTCTGGTTCGTGGATTAATCATGATTTTCATATTTGGATAGGGCATGAAGATGATAAAACTTCATGGAAATTACTGAAACAAGTCAGAGACGATCTTGTGAAATGGCAGGCATTAAATCCTACGGCTATTGATAAATTAAAACGAGCTTGGGAATCTATATATACGGCAGAGGGGAGCGATTGGAACTGGTGGTATGGTGATGATCATTCTTCGAAAAATGATACAGAGTTTGATAACTTATATAGATTGCACTTGATTAATGTTTACAAAATAATTGGCGAAAATGTACCAGCAAAATTATACATACCTATTTCAAAAGTAGCTTCATCTTTTGAGATAGCACCGACCATGTTTATCTCGCCAGAAATTGATGGCATGATTACTAATTTTTATGAATGGAAAGGTGCAGGCATAGTGGATTTATCAAAAGAAAACGGGGCCATGCACAAATCTATTAAAATGGTACAGAAAGTCTTATATGGTTTTGATTTAAATTCTTTATATCTAAGAATTGATATGATAGAAAAGGTTGTCGATGTAAATGATTTGGTGGTGGAAGTTCGTTTGACCGATGGAAATAATACTGGAAGAGTGATTTTTGATCTTACATTGGGCGGTATTGAAACGCACAATGTAATTAAGGACAATATTAGTTTTAGCGTAGGTGATATTTTCGAAGCTAAAATACCATTTGAATCATTAGGCAATATTACGGATAATAAGGAATTAACACTTATGATATTTTTAAATGTTAATGAAGTAGAAAAAGAAAAAGTTCCTGAAAAAGGGATAATTAGAATACAATTACCTGACGAGTTCTTTAATTTGTATAATTGGAAAGTTTGATAAGATGAGATAAAGGCAGTTTTAGGTTTTGAGTTTTAAAATTTTAAACTTAAAACTTAAAATTGAAATTTAATGGAGGTTTTATGAACATATTAGTCATAGGAAGTGGAGGTCGCGAGCATGCTATAGTTTGGTGCGTTGCGAAATCAAAAAACATTGATAAAATATATTGCGCCCCAGGAAATGCTGGCACTTCAAGCATTGCAGAAAATATTGATATTCAGATTGATGATATAAAAGGACTTCTTGAATTTGCAAAGAAAAAGGCAATAGGTTTAACTATCGTAGGGCCTGAAATACCGCTTGTAAACGGTATTGTGGATATATTTGAAGCGGAAGGTCTTAAAATTTTTGGACCAAATAAGGATGCGTCACAAATGGAGGGAAGCAAGGCATTCACGAAAAATTTATTTGAAAAATACAATATACCAACTGCTGATTTTAGAGAGTTCGTAGATAGCGATAAAGCCAAGAACTATATAAAGGAAAATATGATATATCCAATAGTCATAAAAGCAGATGGTCTTGCCGCAGGGAAAGGCGTAATAATTGCTGAAACTCAAGCGCAAGCATTAGATGCTGTACAAGACATAATGAACAACAAAAAATTTGGTGCCGCTGGAACAAAAATTGTAATTGAAGAGTTTTTAGAAGGAGAGGAAGCAAGCATACTTGCTTTTACGGATGGTAAAACAGTGCTTGCCTTACCTCCGTCCCAAGACCATAAACGCATTTTTGACAATGATTTGGGACCAAATACAGGCGGCATGGGGGCTTATGCTCCAGCCCCACTTATTACTCCACTATTAGCTGAGAGAATAAAAAATGAGATATTGCTGCCAACAGTTGCTGCTTTGAAAAGCGAGGGAATAACATATAAAGGTATTTTATACGCTGGTATAATGATGACAAAGAATGGTCCAAAAGTACTTGAATATAATGTGCGTTTTGGAGATCCAGAAACTCAAGCTGTATTACCATTATTAAAAACAGATTTAGTTGAGTTGTGTCTTGCTTCTGCAGAAGGAAGACTCAAAGATATTAAACTCGAACTTGAAGATAAAGCGGCTATAACTGTAGTTTTGGCTTCAAAAGGATACCCTGGGGATTATGAGAAAAATATAGAAATAACAGGCCTTGATTCTTTTAAGAATATGAATGATGTTATGGCGTTTCACGCTGGGACAACAAGGCAGAATAATAAGGTAGTAACAAGCGGTGGTAGGGTAATTAATATCACGGCTGTTGCTAAAGACATAAAATCTGCTATAGAAAAAGTTTACAATAATATAGACAAAATTCATTTTGAAGGCGTATACTATAGAAAAGATGTAGGTAAAAAAGGTTTAAGATAATTTGAATCAAAAAAACAATTTTTTAATTAGGAGGTTTATATGAAAGTGGCTATTGTTATGGGTAGTGATTCGGATTTATTGGTTATGAAGGAAACCGTTGATATTCTTAATGGTTTTGGTATTGAAACATATATTAGTATAACCTCAGCACACAGAACTCCTAAAAAAGTTAAAACTTTTCTTGAAGAAGTTAATAAACAATCTTGTGAAGTCATAATCGCTGCAGCTGGAATGGCAGCACATTTGGGTGGAGTAATTGCTGCAGAAACAAGTTTACCAGTTATAGGAGTTCCAATGCAAGGTGGAGGATTAGATGGTTTAGATGCGCTATTTTCTATAGTCCAAATGCCAGGAGGAATTCCTGTTGCAACTATGGCTATCGGAAAACCAGGCGCTATAAATGCAGGAATTTTCGCAGCACAAATTTTAGCGGTTAAATATCCTGTTCTTAAAAAGAAATTAAATGAATACAAAAAACAGCTTGCGGAAAAAGTTGAAGTAAAAGATAAGGAATTACAAAAAAAAGGTATTAAAAAATTTCTCGAAGACAAAAAATGAAAGCACTTGAAGTAAAAAAAATAACTCAGCTATTAAAACACAATAAAATTTGCATATTACCAACCGATACAGTTTATGGATTGTTTTGTAGAGCTTTGAGCAAATCTGCTACTACTAACATATATCGAATCAAAGGAAGAGCATCTAATAAGCCGTTGCAGTTATTTTTGGCAGATAAAAAAGATATATTAAAATATGCCTTGGTTGCGCCTGCATTAAAATATAAAATCCTCGCCTTGCTTCCAGGCCCATACACTGTTATTTTGAAATTAAATACTAAATATGCTAAAAAGTTCTCTTTCTTAAAAAATGGAACGGCTGGCTTTAGAGTAATAAAATCAAAGTTAATTAATTCAATAATAAAGGTATTAAAGGAGCCACTGGCAGCTACTTCTGCTAATATCTCTGGAAGTAATGCCCCAGGCAAGTTCGTAGATATTGATACAAAAATCATAAAAAGGGTATCACTCGCTTTGTCTGATGATAAACAGGTAAAGGGAAAGGCATCAAAAGTAATTGATTATACTACTGGAAAAAAGATAGTAATAAGACCATAAATAAAACTTGAAATATTTTCAATTTTATTATATATTTAACACCGCTGATTTCCAAATCAGACAAATTTTAATTTAAAGGAGAAAGAGAATGGCAAATAAAGGCGGAAGAGTTTCAGAAAATGTTCCTGGTAAATTTTATGTAGATGATCAGTGCATAGCATGTGGTGTATGCGAAGGTTCAGCACCAGAAAACTTTAAAACCAATGATGATGGTTCGCATGCGTTTGTAGCTAAACAACCAGTTAATGATGCGGAGCTTGCTGCATCTACTGATGCTATGGGTTCTTGTCCGACAAATTCAATCGGTGATGATGGCGTTTAGTCGCTATTGATTATAATAAAGAACCAAAAAACCCGCGAAAGCGGGTTTTTTTTTGTCCGATTTTTAATACGATTGACACGAAAATATACACATGCTAAAATATCTAAGATTTAAATACGGAATATTAGAGGAAGTCCCCGTGAGATTCGGGGCGCTGTCGCGCAACGGTAATAGCCGAAAGGCATGAGCCCGGTCCACTAATATAACGGATAGTACCTTCGCGGTAGGGGAAGTGGCAATAAATACGACCCGGCGCGAGCCGGGTTTTTTTATTTATGGAGTTAAGTTTTAAATATTATGGAGGTATAGGATATTTATGTATATATATTTAGTTCGCCATGGCGAAACTGATTGGAATAATAAGTTTTTATTTCAGGGACACACAGATGTTCCTTTGAATAAAACTGGTCTATTACAGGCACGCGCCATTGGTAAAGAGTTAAAATATCGTAAAATTGACGCGATAGTTAGTAGCGATTTGAAAAGGGCATATCAAACAGCAAATGAGATAAAAAAGGCCACTGGTATAAAGAGTAGAATCTATAAAATGAAACAGTTGCGAGAGCGTAATTATGGAAATCTTGAAGGTACCACTTACGACCGTTATCACAAACAGAATAAAAGTTTCACTGGCGAGAAGGATGCTGCTTTTTTTATAAGACTTAACAAGGCATTCAAGCAAATTGTAAAAAAATTCAAGGGCAAAGATGTGGTTTTAGTATCACACGGGGGTGTGGTTAGGCAGCTTGTTTCATATGTAATTGGTTTAAAGGATTATAAAAGATTAAGGATATACAATGCTTCACTTTCTGAAGTGTTTTATGATTCCAAAAGAAATGCTTTCTTTCTACTTCTTTTAAATAGTGTTTCGCATTTGCCGAAAAAAGAAAGAAATAAAATTCTTTACCACATTAAGGGTGTATGAAGTATTAGAATTTAAGGAGTAATTCATGAAAAATGGATTTATACAGCTCTACACAGGCAATGGCAAAGGGAAAACAACTGCTGCTATAGGACTTGCAATTCGTGCTCTCGGTGCTGGATTAAAAGTCGCTGTTTTTCAGTTTTTGAAAGGTGGCCGTTTTTCTAATTCAGAAGAAAAAATAATACAGAGCTTGTCAGGAATTGATTTAATCAGGTTTAAACAGACGACTCCTTTATTTGATAAAACAGTCACAGGCGCAGCATTGAAAATGCAGGTAGTTAAGGATTTGAAGATTGTTGCTTCCTATATAAAAAATAAAAATTATGACTTAATAGTTCTTGATGAACTCACGCATCTTATAGATTTGGGCTTAATAGAAGAAAAAGATATATTTGCTATGCTTGATTTAAAACCAAAAAATCTTGAATTAGTAATTACTGGCAGGAATGCGTCTAAAGCACTTCTAAAAAAAGCTGATTTAGTCACAGAAATGAAAGAAGTAAAACATCCATATAAAATGGGTATTAAAGCAAGAAGGGGAATTGATTATTAATATGAAAAAACTCTTAACATTACTATTTGCAATGTTAATTACAGGAAACTTGCAAGCTGTTATCATTACTGATGATGTAGGACGAAAGGTTGAAGTAAATATACCTGTAGAGTCTATTGTTTGCCTGTCTCCAGCGCACACTGAAATGATTTTTTGGTTGGGCAAGCAGGATTTATTAGCGGCTGTTTCTACTAATTGTGATTGGCCTGCTGGGGCTTTAAAAAAAGAAAAAGCAGGTTCATTTATGACTCCCGATGTGGAAAAAATAGTAAAATTGAAACCAAGTGTAGTAATATCTGGTGGAGGCATTCAAAAAAAAGCTATATCTCGTCTCGAAAAACTCGGAATACCAGTTTTGGTATTGTATCCAATGAATCTTTCTAAAGGCATTTGGAATGACATAACAATTCTTGGAAACTTAACTGGAGATACTGTTGTGGCAAGAGATAAAATCGTTGAATTTGAGATGGCTATGAATCGTGTGTCTGCACCTTCTGCTGAGCCTCTTAAAGTATATATGGAACTTTGGAATCAGCCAGTAATGGCGATTGGTAAGACATCATTTATCAACGAAGCAATACGATTGGCGGGCGGGAAAAATATATTGTCGGATGCAAGAACAGAGTATCCTAAAGTATCGCCTGAAGAAATTATTAAAAGAAATCCAGATGTAATTATATTATTATATAAGCCAGAAGCCGATTATCTTAAAAGGGAATATTTTTTGCAGACAATAGCTGGAAAAAAAGGAAATATATTTGTATTAGATACTTTCGATATGCTACTTAGACCTGGTCCACGCATACCGCAAGCAATTCGTATTTTAAAGCAAATCTTTCACAAGGCGGCTGCTAAATGAAATCAAAAGTTTTAGCATATAATTGTGCAAGTTCCATTATTTTATTTTTTCTATTTGTTTGGTCAGTATCAAGTGGCTCTGTAAATGTTCCCATATCAGATATTTTTGGATATTTTACTGGTAAAACAGGTGGGGCAAGCTACGACATAATAATGAAAATAAGGCTTCCCAGAATAATATTTGCGATTTTAGTTGGCGGTATGCTATCGTCAAGCGGAGCAATACTTCAGGCTCTTTTAAAAAATCCACTTGTGGACCCATTTATTACAGGCATATCATCAGGTGCGGCTTTTGGAGCTGCTTGTGCCATTATATTTGGAGTGTCAGGATTATTAGCTCCTTCAATTGCCGGTGCGCTTATTACTATGTATATAGTGTATAGACTGTCAATTGTATTTGGTTCACTGACTGTGTCGCGCCTATTATTAATCGGAGTCATGGTTGGTTCATTTTTTTCATCTATGATTATGATGTTAAACGCAGTATATTCCAGAGATTTAGTAAAAGTAGTATTTTGGCTTATGGGAGATTTATCAAATATCAATCCAGATATTGCAATGTATGCAATTATTATTACAATTATAATTATGATAGCGGCAGTCTATTATGCAAATGATTTAAATATAATGGCTGTGGGTGAAGATGATGCGAAGTCTCTCGGTGTTAAAACCGAATTTATAAAAGTTTTGTATTTTGTATTTGCAGGTGTTTTGACTGCTATATCAGTTGCTCTAAGCGGTGTAATAGGATTTGTAGGGCTTATTATACCACATATAACAAGATTCTTTATTGGTCCTGATATGCGTGGCATGATTCCAGCATCTTTCATAGCAGGAGCAGCATTCCTTTTAGGTGCCGATACTCTTGCCAGAACTTTATTTTTACCATCAGAAATACCAGTAGGAGTTATAACAGGGCTCATAGGAGTTCCTGTATTTATCATTTTGCTAAATACAAGGAAAACAATATGAAAATTTTAGAAGCTAAAAACATTTGTTATAGTTATGAAAATGGAAATTTTAGTTTGAAAAATGTTTCTTTGTTATTACAAGCAGGAGAATCAGTCGCTTTGATAGGCCCAAACGGAGCAGGTAAAACTACACTTGTAAAAATATTAGCAGGTTTAAGTAATGGATATGATGGGGAAGTACTTATTGCAGGAAAGCAGATAACAGAATATAGTAATATACAGAGAGCAACTATGATATCTTACATTCCACAGGTCGAGAATATGCCTTTTGATTTTTCTGTGGAGGATATAGTCAATATGGGTAGGCGGCCATATATAAAAGAAACAGGTATTATGAAACAAAAGGATAGAGATAAGGTAACAGAATCATTATGTTATTTTGGATTAGAAAATAAAAGATTTTATGGATATAATTCACTAAGTGGTGGCGAAAAACGAATGGTTTTGATTGCCAGGGCATTTGCTCAGGAAGCAAAACTTTTGATTATGGATGAACCATTGACTTTTCTGGATGTGAAAAATCAGTCTGAATTAATGGAACATATATTTAAATTAAATGATTCAGGTCATACTATTTTAATGATATCTCACGGCATAAATCTCGCCTCTGAGTATCTTAAGAGAGTAATACTTATGAATAATGGAGTGGTTGAAGCGGATGGAACTCCAGAAGAGGTTATTAAAGAGAAAGTGATTAGAAAGGTTTATGGACTTGAAAATTTTTATATAGAAAACAATAAAAAAACAGGCAAGCCGAATATCTTTATGTTTCCAAATTCTCATGAAAGAAGTATATGATTTTAAGTATTTTTGTTTTTAATGGACGAAATACATAACAGGAGAATATTATGAATAAAAAAATTGTTATTTTGTTGCTTTTAGTTTTGACTACAGGTTTAATTCTTGCTTTTTCTTCTGATTATAATTCAACTGGTTTACAGTATGGTACGCAAGCAGGTAAAGGGGCATCTATAGGGCAAAAGATTGGAACTGAGGCTCCGGCAGGAATATCAAACAAAGGCAATGCTCCTGGTGTTTATGATTGGAAACAACCTATTAATAATAATGCAACCTCACAGCAGACGCAAGTAATAAAAAATGCTGGTGAAATTATAGTGACTGCGCGACGAATGCCAGAAGATATAGCACTTGTTCCTCGAAGTGTTGAAGTAATTAAGGCAGCTGAAATAGCTGATTCGGGAGATGAAAAGCTTCAGGATGTTCTTGATTCTATAGCCGGAACGATAGTCTTAAGAAGTGGTGGTTATCAGGGTGTTGGTTCTGTTTCTTTTCGAGGCGCACCATCTAATCATACCTTGTTGTTATTAGACGGAGTTCCTTTAAATGATATGATGGTTGGCGGAGCAGATTTGAATATGATAGATCTCACTAACATAGAAAAAATTGAAATTATTAAAGGCGGCTTATCTTCTGTTTACGGAGCAGATGCAGCGGCTGGAGTCATTAATGTAATATCAGGTTCTAAAGAAGCTAAGCTGTTAGGCGTGTCTGCATCATATGGTTCATTTAATTCTCAAAAGTATACAGTATCTTCTGATTATAATATCTTTGGAATTAAGTATTCAGTTTCAGCAATAGAAGAAAAAAGTGATGGGTATACTGATAATTCTGCTTACTTGAAGCATATACTAAATGCAAAACTATCATTTACTGGTGATTTTCTTGATTCTACGATTTTTGGATATTATTTTAACAGAAATATGCAAACTCCATTCAATGGATATTCTGTTGAGACTGATGCAAAACAGCAAGATGAAGATTTCAACATAGGGGCAGATGAAAAGTTCACATTGGGTATGATAAAGGGAAAATTGAGTGGGTATATGCGGTCAGCGCGTTTGCGTTTTACGGATCCAACATTTTCAGTGAATTCTGACCACAAAAAAATTGAATACAATGGTTCGTTCTATATGATTTATGATGAAGGTGGCTTTTTCTCCGGCGTGACAGGTTACGATGCAGGCATTAAGGAAGTTCGAAGTTCTGATATTGGCGACACAACAAATACAAATCAGGCCTCGGTTACTAATATGTCTATTAAATTATTTGATGATAAATTAATAATGAATACTGGCTTTAGAGCAGATTTTAATTCAGCATATAAAAATATGACCAGTGAAAACATTAGTATAAAATATAAGTTCCCAGAAAATGTGGATATAAGGATTTCCATTGATAAATCATATACTGCTCCAACGCTTGGTAATCTATTTTGGCCAACTCAGGATTTTGGTTACGGATACTACATGAAAGGTAATGCAAATTTAGTTCCAGAGAACTCAACTACATATGAGATTGGTTTAGAAAAGAAAGATGATAAGATTTCAGAAGGAGTGACTTTCTTTAAAAGTGAAATTGAGAATCTAATAAGTTGGAAAGAAACAACAGATGGTGTTTCAATCACATACACACCGATAAACATTGATAAAGCATTTCTAAGTGGCATTGAAATGAAAGCGGATTTCAAGCCTTTTGAATTCTTGGCTGTTTATGCTCGCTATAACTTTCTTATAGCTGTTGATCAGGATGGTATGCAGCTTCCATATAGGCCAGAAGGTATGGTTGATGCTGGTTTGAACATAAGAATGCCTTTTGATATTAAAGTGACAATAGATGGTCAATATGTTGATATAAGAAAAGATACCGCTGGTAAAAACCTGAAAGCTTACTCTTTATTAAACTGCATGATAGTTCATAAGATGAGTAAAAATATTAAACTGTTTTTGAATATTAAAAATGTTCTCGACGATACTACATATGAAATTGTAAAGAATTACAAAATGCCTGGTAGAACATTCAACGCTGAAATGGAAATAAGCTTTTAGCAAAAAATCAAATAGATAGAGTAAGATAATACAGCAGTAATAGCATACATTTGTAAAGGTATAGCATAAACTCAAAAATTCAAAAAACAGTAGAATATTATGATTAATATTGTTATAATTAAAATATTATTTGATAAAAAAGTTAAGATTATTAGTTTTTTGTTTAATTCTGTTATATAAATAGGAGAAATATGGACGACAAGGCATTGGAAAAGTTTGAAAAAGATATTCGAGAAATTAAAGAAGAGCTAAAAAAAATAAAGAAACTCGAAACTACAGTTGAAGAAAAATATGAGCAATTGTTAAAAAAAGAAGAAGCTTACCTTGGCGAAATAAATGAATCCATAGAAAGAGAGCTTACTGTTATAGTGCTTGGTACTGTTAAGAAAACTATAAATAAAGAAATGACAGCCCTTAAAATGCTAAGAAGACACATACGCAATCAAGTCAGACATCAGGTTACCAAAGAAATTAATACCGCTATTGGAAAACTCATTCCTGACATGAAGAAAACCATAAAAATGGAAATTAAAAAAGTTTCATTGGATATTATGACTCAGCTAAAGAGGCAGACTGGAAAGCAGCTTGAGAAAGAAGTTGTTGAACAGATAAAGGAATCAACAAGTGTTTTATTAGAGCAGAAAGAAGATTCTGAGCGTAAGGCAATTATGGATCAGTTGACAGGAAGTTTTAATAGGCGTTATTTTGAAACGCGTATTGATGAAGAACTTTCTTTGGCAAAACGATTTAGAAATAAAATGAGTCTTATTATGTTTGATATAGATTATTTTAAAAAGGTCAATGATACATATGGACATCAAGCAGGTGACACGGTACTTGCGGAAGTAGCGGAAACAGCAAAAAGTTGTCTTCGAAGTGCTGATAGTCTTTGTCGCTATGGAGGCGAGGAATTTTCTGTAATTATGCCTGAGACGGGTATAAACGAAGCATATGAGGTTGCAGAACGCATGAGAAAGCTTATAGAGGATCATGCTTTTTATGGTGGGAACACGCTTATCAATGTAACTATAAGTATCGGTATCTCTGAATACCCAGAACACGCTATCATAAAAGAAAAGTTAATAGAAAAAGCTGATGCAGCACTTTATAATGCTAAGAACTCCGGTAGAAATAACACGAAATCTGCGGCAGTGTAAATGTCCATAAAAAACATTAAGTGTGTAGTGGCATATAAAGGAACTGGTTATTCTGGCTGGCAAAAACAACAACATTTTCTTACGGTTCAGGGTCTCATAGAATATGCGATTTTTAAATTATTTGGCGGGGAAATCAAAACAACAGGTGCCTCACGCACAGATGCTGGAGTACATGCCTCAGGACAAGTATTCAATTTTTGTGTTGAAACAAAAATTGAACCTGAAGGAATTAAAAAAATGCTAAATGGCTTGCTTCCACAGGATATAAGAATAAAAGATTGCAAGGAAGTAGAGCCGTATTTTTCCAGTAGACATAATGCCAGAGAAAAATTTTACCGCTATATAATATATAATCGTAGAACAATGCCGCCAGTCTATAATGATATTGCTTGGCATGTGTATGAAAAACTTGACCCACATAGGATAAACGAAATTCTCCATCTTTTTAAAGGAAAAAAGAATTATTTCACTTTTTCTGCTTCGTCAGATACTACAAGATACGAAAGGGAAATCAAATCCATTAAGATAAAAATTTCAGGACCTTGGATTATTATGGATTTTAGAGGAAGAAGCTTTTTATACAATATGATTCGCAGAATGGCTGCGGCTTTTGTGGAATATGCAAAGGGAACTATGGTTATTGCGGATGTGGAAAAAATGTTCACGGTGAATGACAGATCGAACTTGACTTCCACAGCTCCACCGCAGGGACTACATTTGATAAAAATTATTTACAATAAGCATGATCCAAAAATTGAATTAAAACGAAGTGAAATAGTTTGAAATTGTTTTGGTGAATTTGTTCTTAACTGTTTCATTTTTTAACAGCAAATAAAAAAAAGGTGTGACTAAAATGCCAAAGACATTATTTGTTATAGATGGAAATGGATATGCCTACAGGGCTTTTTATGCTATGCCTCCTCTAACTACTCACGATGGCGTCGAGATACATGCTGTTTTTGGATTTTATAATATGATTTTAAAAGTATTACGCAATAAAAAACCAGATTACTTGGCTTTAACTTTTGATCACCCTAAACCCACCTTTAGGCATAAAATGTATGAACAATATAAGGCTCAGCGCGAAAAAATGCCAGAGTCACTTCAGATACAAATGAAATTAATAAAAGAGATTGCTGCAGAAGGGAATATACCTATTTTTGAAATGGAAGGTTTTGAAGCAGATGATATAATCGCCGCAGCAGCGGCATTGGGTACGCCAGATATGAAAGTCGTAATTATAACTACAGATAAAGATATAATGCAGCTTGTTAATGAAAATGTAAGTATATTGAAGTTTGGTAAAAAAGAAGAAATCATAATAACTCCTGAAAAAATATTGGCTGATTTTGGTATAGTTCCACCACTTGTGGCGGATGTACTTGCTTTGATGGGGGACGCCTCTGATAATATACCTGGCGTTGAAGGTATTGGCGAAAAGACAGCATATAAGCTGGTGCAGGAATTTGGTACGGTTGAGAATCTTTACGATAACCTTAAAAAGATAAAAGCAGATAAGTTAAGAGAACGCTTAATTGCTGGTGAAAAGGATGCGCGAATATCAAAAGAGCTTTCAATTTTAAAACCTAATAATGAATTACTTGATAAAATTGAATTGAATTTGAAAAATTGTTCCACGAATTTGATAGATTTTGAAACTCTTAATAGCGAATTCATGTCTTATAATTTTAAATCCCTTGTAACAGATAAAAATATGTTTTTTAAGACCGCTCAGTCAACTTCTAAAGTTGAACAAAAAAAATCTGAAAATGGAGATAATACGCAAAGCTCGAGTACGATTTCTGATGTTGTGAAAGTTGCTGTTGGCAGTGCTAAAGAAGCCAATAAAAGTGATATGACAGAAATATCTCAAGCTTCTAAGCTTGTGGTTATATTTGATCGTGATGATGATAATATGAATCTTGTAAGTATACAGGCTGATAATAAAAATTATTTTATTCACGGAGCGGATTTCAAGGCATTTAAGTTAAATGATAAGGAAGTCATTACAAATTCTTCTAAAGAATTGTTTAAATCCTGTAAAAGTCATCCGAAAGTTGTGAAAGATATATTGCTTATGTCGTATTTGTTGAATCCTGAGAAAACTAAATCACATCATTCTCTTGTCTTTTCTGAATATTTGAGTGGCTTTTATCCTTCGTATGAAGATGCTGTAGGTAAAGGCGCAAAGCAGGTAAGTTCAAAAGATGCTGAACCCATAAAGATTATTGAATATGTTTCTACCAATCTTGATGCTGCTGTTAAAACAGCAGAAATACTTGAAACCAAGCTAAAAGAGCAAGCGTTATGGCCTGTTTATGAAAATATTGAACTTCCTTTGGCAGAGGTTCTTGCTGATATGGAACTTTGTGGTTTGAAAATTGATAAAAAGTTTCTTGATGAGCTTATTAAAAAGACAACCGCAGAAGTAAATAGGCTTGAAAAAAATATTTACAAAGCTGCAGATGGGGAGTTTAATATAAACTCACCAAAGCAATTAGGAGAAATACTTTTTGAGAAATTAAATTTACCTAAACAAAAGAAAACAAAGACGGGGTATTCTACGGATAATGAAGTTTTATCAGCTCTTGAATCAAAACATTTAGTTGTGGCTGATATATTACGATATAGAATGCTTAATAAATTAAAGACGGGTTTTTTAGAGGCAATCAGCATGAAGCTCACAAGTGATGACAAGCTCTATCCATCTTATAATCAGGCAGTAACATCAACTGGCAGATTGTCATCATCTAATCCTAATATACAAAATATACCTGTAAGAGGTGAAGAAGGTAGGGAAATTAGGAAAATATTTGTGCCTTTAAATAGAAACGAGAAATTGATTAAAGCTGATTATTCTCAGGTAGAGCTTCGCATATTGGCACATTTTTCAAAAGATGAGAAGCTAATAGAAATATTTAAAAAAGGTGGGGATATACATACCCTAACTGCTGCGGAAGTATTTGGTCTACCTGTAGAGTTTTTAACTAAAGATCACAGGCGCGCTGCTAAGACTATTAATTTTGGCATAGTTTACGGAATAAGTGCTTTTGGACTTGCAAAACAACTTGGAGTGTCAAATCATGAAGCGGGAGATTACATAGATAAGTTTTTTATGACCTTTCCTGGAGTTCTTAAATATCAGCAGGAAACAAAGAAAGACGCAGTACTCAATGGCTATGTGGAAACTTTAACTGGCAGAAAAAGATATATGGCTGATATACACAGTGCCAACAGGACAATACGAGAATTTGCTGAGCGAGCTGCAATTAATGCACCAATACAGGGTACGGCTGCGGATTTAATAAAAATTGCAATGATAAGTATAAATCAGGAGTTTAAAAAAATTGGGATTAGTGCTAAAATGATTTTGCAAGTGCACGACGAGCTTGTGTTTTCTGTTTTGGCAAAAGAAACGGAAAAAGTAAAAGCAATAATAAAAATAGAAATGGAAAAGGCCTTAAGAATTAGTGTGCCTTTGGATGTCACAATAGGTGAAGGAGACAACTGGTATGAGTGCGGTTAAAAAGAAAATTGTTGTTGCAATTACTGGTACTACTAAATCGGGAAAAAGTGAGGTCTGCAGTCACCTGGAAGAAAAGTATCCTGTCATTGATGTAGATCATCTCGCTCATAAGCTATATAAAAAAGGTACTTCTCTATATTATGTAATGAAACGCAAATACGGACCTGTAATCATAAAGCGAGATAAAGAAATTAATAGGCGTATACTTGGCGAAATAGTGTTTGGTGACCGCAGGGATTATTGGGATTTTACTTGCATTTTATATCCTGCGCTAATAAAAGCATTGATTAAGGAGATTAAAAAGATAAAGGAGCCAGTGGTAATTCTTGATATGGCTGTTTTGTTTGAAAGTGGATTTTATACTAAGGCTGATAAAATCATATTTGTCAGAACCAAAGATAAAGAGTGGAAGAAAAGAATAGAAAACGAATCCGACCGTAGGTATTTTGAAAAAATAAGAAAATTTCAAGAATTCTTTCCAACACCAAAAAAGGTTGCTTTAAGTGATTACATAATACATAACGATGATGATATAGAAGAACTACAGAAAAAAATAGATAAAGTAATGGCAAAAATTTTGTAATGTAAAAATATTTAGTTTTATATTTATTTTGTTATCGCTGATTTTTATTGACATGATAGATTTTAAAAAAGCGGACACTTTAATTAATATTATTTGCTCCTATCTTGTGAAATTGAAATAAGGGAAACAATGGATAATAAAACAGAAAAAAAAGCTGTTGAAGAGGCGAAAAAAAATCCTGCGGCTTTTGCAGTGCTTTTTGAAAAGTATTATTCAGCTATATTGCGATATGCTTTACATAGAACAGGAAATGCAGCTGTCGCTGATGATGTGACTTCGGAAACTTTTTTTAAGGCCTTAAATAAATTATCGTCTTTTAAATGGACTGGAATACCTTTTTCTGCTTGGCTTTATAGGATTGCAGGAAACGAAATAATTGATTTCTATAGAAAACACAAACGCACCCCATATTCCTTAGATGATCCGGATACGGTTTATGATGTTTCCGATAAAAATCCCAGTAATGATATAGAAAATGAACTTATAAAAGTACAGGAAGAAGTCCAAAGTAATCAAAAGTTTTTAAAAGTGAAAGATGCCTTGAAAACACTATCTGTTAAGTATCAGGAAGTCATTGTTTTAAGATATCTTGAAGAAAAGAAAATAACTGAAATAGCTCATGTTTTGGGGAAAAACGAAGGGACTATAAAGTCTTTATTATCAAGGGGAATTCAACAACTTAAGAGGTATTTTGGCTCGGATTCGCAACCTTTATAAGACTATTTCGTTATATCATTAGAGAGGTATATTGAGATGAAAAATATTAATGATGAAGAAGTAATAAAAAGATTATCAGAGGCAAAGCTAAAAGAAGTTGAAACTCCATTAAGAAAAGCAGCTTTAAAGACAGCTTTGATTAATGCTGTGATTTTATCTAAACAAAAAAATATGACTTTTTCTTTAATAAAAAAACTTATACCAGTTTTTGTTGCTATTATGGCAGCTGCTGGTGCCACAGTTTTTGTATTAGATAACTTTGATAATGGAAGTAGATTTAATAAAAATGGTGGCATTTGGTCAACTTATTCTGATTCACAAGAAGGCGGAAATTCGACTGTGTGGCCACAAGCTGGTAATATTAGTAATGAAGGATTTATTATGTCCCAGCCAGGTACAGGTGGGGTTGGTTATGCGGCAAGGGTGACTGGTAAATCAGG
>JBAXIL010000026.1:0-24444 GCA_037138355.1 bacterium | reverse complement strand
GAAAATGTAAATTAAAAAAATTATTGGAGCGAAAATGAAAAGCATGGATTTAAGATGTCTTACGCGTGATGAAATAAAAGAAATAATGGTTTCTTTGGAACAACCCAAGTATAGAGGCGACCAAGTTTTTCAGTGGCTTTTTAAAGGGGCAGAAAGTATTGACGATATGAAGACGATTCCAAAAGATTTAAAAGATGCTTTAAAAAATAGTGGCTATTACTTAAGTCGTCTTAAGACCGTAAAGAAAATTGAGTCGGCTTTAGATGGAACAGTAAAGTTTCTTTTTGAGCTTGGAGACAAAGAACGCATAGAGAGTGTGGTATTACCTGATAAGGAACGCACCACCTTATGTATTTCCTCACAGGTCGGCTGTGCTTGCGCGTGTGCTTTTTGTGCTACAGGCACAATTGGTTTCAAGCGGGACTTAACAACAGGCGAGATAGTTAATCAGTTTATTTATGCCCAGAAAGAAACAGGAGTAAAAATTGATAATGTAGTTTTTATGGGTATGGGCGAACCAATGCTTAATTGGGAAAATGTGAAACGAGCTATATTTATTTTAAATGACGAGAAAGGTTTTCATTTTGCACAACTTAGGGTGACGGTTTCTACCATAGGTATAATTCCTGCAATAAAAGAAATGGCTGATAAGGATTACAGGTTTGGTTTGGCTGTTTCTATAATAACGGCAAGTGATGAGGCAAGGTCAAAACTAATACCTATGAATAAGGCATACCCTCTGACTGAGATAGTGAAAATGGCAAAGTATTACACCACCAAAACAGAAAGAACAATTATGTTTGAGTATCCTATATTTGCTGGAATAAATGATTCTATAAAAGATGCTGATGCGTTTTATAAGCTTATGAGAGGAATTGACTACAAAGTTAATCTGATTCCTTATAATAGCGTCACAGATAAAGAGTTTACCAAGCCAGAAATAGACAAAGTAAAGGCCTTTCAAAAGTATCTTATGGAAAAAGGCGTGAAGATCTTCATAAGGAAAGAAAAAGGCGCAGATATAGGTGGCGCTTGTGGACAATTGGCAGGGGAAAAGCATTAAGGAATTAATCATATTTGTCTTTGATTATTAGCCCTTTTTCCAAAATCACCTTGACTTTTATCACTAAAAGAGTAAAATAATAAAACAGTGTTTTAAAAATATTTTATTTTATGGGAGGAACAGCATGAGAAAAGGTTTTATACTTTTAATGGCAGTTTTGTCGGTTTTAATCATTGTTTTTATCTCAGGATGTAAAGGCGGTTTGAAGTTAGGCGGAGAAAAGTTAAGGTTTATGTACTGGGGAGACACAAGTGAAATAACAATTATAAAAGAAATGATAGCAAAATTTGAAAAAGAAACAGGCGCTACAGTTAGTGCAGAAAGAGCTCCATCAGGCCCACCTTATATGGAAAAAGTCCTCACTCAGTTTGCTGGCGGTTCAGCCCCAGATGTACTTTTCGTAGAAGTAAATAACTTTAAAGAATTCGCTTCTAAGGGAGTACTTGAAGATTTGACACCATATCTTGCAAAAGACACCACACTTAAAACTACTGATTTCTACAAGGAAATAATTGACAGATTCACTGTTGATAAAAGTCTTTATGTATTGCCGCGTGATATTGCTCCTATCTGCTGTATCTATTACAATAAAAAAATGTTTGACGAATCAGGCGTAAAATATCCGAAAGATAGCTGGAACTGGAATGATCTTTTAGCAACTGCGAAAAAGTTTGTTAAGAAAGATTCTAACGGAGTTCCAACACAGTATGGTTTTGTGGATGATTGGCCGATATGGGAGGCCTTTGTTTATTCAAATGGCGGAGCTATGGTTGACAATGTAAAGAATCCAAAGAAATGCGTAATGGATAAACAAGCCGTGATTGATGCAGTACAGTTCAGAGCAGATATGATAAATAAATATAAAGTTATGCCTTCACCTTCTCAAATGACTGCCATGGGCGGAATGGGAACAGGCGATATGTTTGTATCAGAAAGAGTAGCAATGTTTTTCTCTGGCCTTTGGAAGACCCCACTTTTCAGAACACAAATCACAGGTTTTGATTGGGATGTTGCAATGTTCCCAAAGAGCCCAAAAGGAATAAGAGCATTTCCTACAGGCGGTTCTGGTTATGCTATAGTGAAGTCAGCAAAGAATAAAGAATTGGCTTGGAAGCTTGTAACTTATCTTGCAGGCGCTGAAGGACAGAAGAAGCTTGCAGCAACAGGACTTGCACAGCCAGCTATGAAAAACATTGCTGAATCAAAGCTGTTTCTTGACGGTTTAAAACCAGCGAATAAAAAAATGTTATTAGAAGCGGTTAAGTATGTACAATTCGCACCACTTATGCCGGAATGGGAAGAAGTAAATGTATCTATGATTGCACCTGCTTATGACAAAGTATGGAATGGCAAGGATAAAGCAGCAGCAGTATTGAAAAAAATAGTTCCACAAATAAACGCAAATTATTTTGCTGAATAAGTAGATATTAACATATTTAAACCCGTAGGTTAAAACCTACGGGTTTAAACGCACTCATAGAAATAATATAGTAAATACTTTTGCTATGGTCGTTAAGATAAAAACGGCAGTAGGCAAAATTAATAACTCGGAGGATTATAAATGGAGAACGCAGTTAAAAAAAATAAGGTAAAAATGTCAAAACAAGATGCCATATGGGGATTTATTTTTATTTCTCCTTGGATTCTTGGATTGATTTTCTTCACAGGCGGTCCGATTATAGCATCTTTGATTTTAGCTTTTTGTGATTGGGATCTGATAACACCTCCTAAGTTAGTCGGCCTTGACAACTTTATTAAAATGTTTTCTGATACGAGATTTTTAAATAGCTTATTTAATACTTTCTACTATACAATATTTTCAGTGCCACTTGGTATTGTGGGTTCTGTAATGGTTGCTTTGCTTATGAACCAGAAGTGGAAAACAGTAAGACTTCTTCGCACTATCTATTACTTGCCATCCGTTACTGCTGGTGTGGCTTCTGCTATTATTTGGATGTGGTTGCTAAATCCTGATTTTGGTCTTATCAATTATGGTCTGTCACTGCTTGGCGTTAAAGGACCTATGTGGATGGCGGATGAATTATGGTCCAAACCAGCTATCGTTATTATGAGTCTTTGGGGAGTCGGCGGAAATATGATTATATACTTAGCCGGACTTCAGGGAATACCAAGACAGCTATATGAGGCAGCAGATATAGACGGAGCGGGTATGTTTGATAAGTTTAGATATGTGACGCTTCCTATGTTAACCCCAGTTATTTTCTTCAATTTGATAATGAGTGTTGTGGCTTCATTTCAGGTCTTTACGCAGGTGTATGTTATGACCGGAGGGCAGGGCGGTCCGGCAGATTCTACGCTTGTTATGGTTTTATATATTTATCAACAGGCATTCAAATTCCACAATATGGGCTACGCTTCAGCCATAGCATGGATTCTCTTTATCATAATTATGATTTTCACGCTCCTACAGTTTAAGGTTGCGGGCGGTTGGGTACACTATGAAGGCGAACTTAAAAAATAAAAATTAATTTCTAAAATTATATCGGAGGTTTTTTTAAATGGCGAAGAAGAGTGTGGGATTTTTTGAAAGCCAAAGGATTCAAGGCCAAATAGCGAGTTGGGTTCTTTATATTATTGCCTGGAGTGGCGCGCTTGTTTTTGTTGTGCCGCTTGTGTGGATGATAACGACTTCGCTTAAAGCACCTGACCAGATATTTACAGTTCCCCCAAGGTGGCTTCCTTATACGCAACTGACTTTAAATTATGATACTGAAATAAAAGCAAGTAATAGCGGGAAAATAAAAATAACAAAAGATACAGATGGCACTAAGAGAATAGAGCTTGGTGGATATAGTCATGTAATTCCTGCAATAGCAGAGTTGAAAGTGAAAAAGAATGATATAGTAGCCAAAGGCGACATAATTGCTACAATTCCAAACAGTGGCAAAGTGGCTATAGTAGAAAAAGTGGATAAGTCAAAAACCATAACTATTACAAGTGATAAGGGTTTGCTTATAAAGGAATATCAAATATCTCAGGACACCAAGCCAGTAGTGAAAGATGGCGCTACGGTTCATATGGGAGATAAGATAGCAGATGTGTGGCCACAGTGGTCAAATTATGGCAAGGCGTGGGCTCCAAAGGCACTTGATGAAACATTTACTAAGTATCTCATGAATACTCTTATAATCACCATAACAGGTATTATAGGCGTTTTGTTAAGTTCTACTTTTGTGGCTTATGGTTTTGCCAGATTTAAGTTCCCATATCGCGACCAGCTCTTTATGATAATGATTGCAACTATGATGATTCCAGCACAGGTAACTATGATTCCTACCTTCTTCTTGTTTAAACAATTAGGATGGATAGATACTTTTGCACCGTTGATTGTTCCGACCTTCTTCGGTGGCGGAGCTTTCAATATATTTTTAATGCGTCAGTTTTTAATGACCGTGCCAGTAGAGTTAGATGAAGCGGCAAAAATAGACGGTTGTAATTATCTCCAGATATTTTGGATAATTCTTGTTCCTTTGGTCAAACCAGCTATGGCAACCACAGCAATATTTGGCTTTGTATATAATTGGAACGACTTTATGAATCCTTTGATATATTTAAATAGCACCTCAAACTACACGCTCGCACTCGGCTTGCAGACATTTACTACTATGTATGGAACCAATTATGATCTCATGATGGCTGCCTCAACTATAGTGCTTCTACCAATACTTATGATATTCTTCTTTGGTCAGAGATTCTTCATAGAGGGTGTGGCAACAAGCGGATTAAAAGGCTAATTGAACCATAAGTTTTATATGTTATAAAAAAAGCCCTCTCTTTTATTGGAGAGGGCTTTTTTGTTTTGAAAAAAATAAGAATAGAAAACCGTAGATAGGGGGCTTGCCCCCTCTCACAAGAAATAAACATGGTGAGCGGCAGCGAGCAGCCGCTCTACGGTGTTGTGAGTGCTTGGTTTGAAAAAAACAAGAATAGAAAACTGTAGAGAGTGGGCTTGCCCCCTCTCACTACGGTGGTTGTTACAAAAAAAAATAATATCGAGGCGAAATGAAACAGTATATATTAAAAAGATTACTGCTGATAATTCCTGTCCTAATAGGTATTACTATCATAACTTTTTCTATAATACACTTAACTCCAGGCGGGTTTGTCAGGACCAATATGGAAATGAATGTGAAGGTCTCACCTGATTCTATGGAAAGACTCAAAGTCCTATATGGTTTGGATAAACCTTTATACGAGCAGTATTTCAAATGGGTATGGCGTTTTATTCGGTTTGATTTTGGCGAGTCCTTCATAGACAATAGGCCTGTGCTTGATAAAGTTTTAGAAAGATTGCCTGCCACATTATTACTTAACTTGGTTTCTTTAGCGGTTATATTTTTTCTCGGAATAATTATAGGTGTCACATCTGCACTAAAAAGAAATACTTTTTATGACCGCTTTATGACACTCTTTACTTTTGTAGGATACTCAGTGCCTACTTTCTGGCTGGCTTTAATACTTATGATGCTTTTCGCAGTAATATGGCCAATCTTGCCTGTCTCTGGAATTACTTCATTTAATTTTGATGTGATGTCCTTGGGCGAGCAAGTGGCAGATGTGATTTGGCATTTGATACTTCCTGTTTTTATTACTGCGTTTGGCGGACTTGCTTACATATCCCGATATGTAAAATCAAGTATGATAGAATCTTTAACACAGCAGTACACTATAGCCGCTTATGCTAAGGGCCTTCCTGAAAATAAAATCATTTATAAAAATGCTCTTAAGAACAGCTTACTTCCAGTAATTACTTTGCTGGGTTTGTCATTGCCTGGATTGATAGGTGGTAGTTTTATATTTGAGACCATATTTGCTTGGCCTGGTATGGGTAGGTTGGCTTATGAATCCGCTATGACATTTGATTATCCAGTTATTATGGGAACTGTCACTATGGCTGCTTTTCTTACGCTTTTAGGTAATTTAATCGCTGACATATCTTATGCGCTTGTTGACCCGCGCATAAGATATAAGTAGGTATTATATGAATAAAATGATAATGACAGGTGCCATAGCAGCAGTCCTGCTTATACTTTCTGCTATAGCCGCGCCTTTGCTCACTTCTTATGATTATAAAACTCAAGACATATCCATAAGGTTAAGCTCACCAGATACGAAACACATATTTGGCACAGATGAATTAGGGCGAGATGTTTTCTCACGCATGCTTTATGGGGCAAGAATATCTATGACAGTGGGAATAATTGCAGTTCTTATTTCCGCTTTGATTGGGATTTTACTTGGCTCAGTGGCAGGATATTTTGGAGGGTTAATTGACAATATCATAATGCGTTTTGTGGATATAATGCTTACTATACCCACGCTGTTTTTAATACTAATGCTGATAGTTTTTTTAGGACCTTCTATTATTAATGTCATGATAATTATAGGACTTACTTCTTGGACAGACATAGCCAGATTAATCAGGGCAGAAGTAATGTCAGTAAAAAAACTGGCTTATGTAGATGCAGCCAAATTAATTGGGTTGAGAAAACGGACAATAATCTTCAAACACATAATGCCCAATATACTTGGACCTATATTTGTTTATATGACTTTTGGAATATCAGGAGCCATACTTACAGAATCAGGGCTATCATTTTTAGGACTTGGAGTTCAGCCCCCATATCCAAGCTGGGGCAATATCTTAACCGCTGGCAAAGATTATATACACACTGCTTGGTGGATGGTTTTTTATCCAGGGCTTGCTATATTTATTGCAGTATTCTCTTATAATATACTTGGTGAAGGGCTTAGGGATTATTTTAATCCAAGATTGAAAAAGGAAAACAAATGAGTGTCATAGAGATAAAAGCTTTAAGTGTGGATTATAAGCTCGGGCAAAAACAATTACTTCATGCTTTAAAAAGTGTGAACCTGGCTATTGGGGCAGGTGAAGCTTTAGCCATAGTAGGCGAGTCTGGTTGTGGTAAATCTACATTGGCATCTTCTCTAGTAAATCTTCTGGCTTTAAACTCAATTAGTTCTGGGACTGTTTTAATAGATAATAAAAATATATTAGAAATGACAAATAAAGAATTAGAAAGCGTAAGGGGAGTCAAAGCAGGAACTATTTTTCAGGATCCTGCGGCTTCGCTTAATCCTGTTTTTTCTGTTAAGGAACAAATCGAAGAAACCATAATGGCTCATTTGAAAATAAAAGATAAGTCAAAGCTTAAAGAAATGGCTATCAAGCTGCTTGAAGAAACTGGGATTAAAGAAGCGCAAAGAGTTTATGAATCATATCCGCATCAGCTCTCTGGCGGACAGCAGCAAAGAGTAATGATTGCCATAGCTCTTTCTTGTTCACCAAAAATACTGATTGCTGACGAACCAACCACTGCTTTGGATGTGACTGTTCAGGCACAGATAATAGAACTTCTAAAAAGATTAAAGAAGGAACGCAATTTATCGCTAATACTGATTACTCATGACCTGCATTTAGCCCTTGATTTGTGCAAAAGGGTGATTGTTATGTATGCAGGGGAAATAGTGGAAGATACAATAATGCAAAACAAAGAAGCTTCTGCACACCCATATACGAGGGCTTTATTTGAGATAATACCTGATATAAACGAAAATAAGCGCGAGTTTGCTGTAATTCCAGGAGAAGTACCGGATTTGAAAATGGTTATGAATGAATGTTATTTTAAAAACAGATGTCATAAGGTAGGCGAGAAATGTGGCAAGGCACATCCTGAAATGGTAAATGGAGTTAGATGTTTTTATCCATATACAAAAGAAAGGGTAAAAAGTTAAATGTTAAAAGTGATAAATCTAAAAAAAGTTTTTACAAATGAGAAAATGTTTGGCAAAGGCAAAACGGAAGTTATTGCTGTTGCTGGAGTTTCTTTTGAAGTAAAGGATGGCACTATAATGGCTATAGTAGGAGAATCTGGTTCTGGAAAAACTACTATTGCGCGGTGTCTGGCTGGAATTGAAATACCTGATGAAGGTGAAATCATATTTAATAATGAGCCACTTATGTTTGATACAAAAGAAAAAAGAGCAGCAGTGCAATATGTTTTTCAGGATACTTTTGGTTCTCTAAATCCAAGAATGAAAATAGGCGATATCATAGCAGAACCGATAGGGTTTCACTTTAATAAAACAGGCAATGAATTGCGATTAGGTGTAATTGCTTGTTTGGAAAGCGTGGGATTAAAAACGGAAATAGAGAATAAATATCCACATGAATTATCAGGAGGTCAAAGGCAACGCGTAGTAATTGCCAGAGCTTTAGCTATGCGTCCGAGCTTGTTGATTGCAGATGAGCCTGTTTCTTCTTTGGATGTGTCTGTTCAAGCACAGATACTTTCATTATTTCAAAAGCTAAATAAGGAAAATAAAATAAGTATAGTTTTTATCACTCATGACCTACGACTTGTTAAAAGTTTAGCGGATGATATTATAGTCCTCAAAGATGGGAAGATAGAAGAACAAGGAAGTGTTGAAAATGTTTTCTGTAAACCTAAAAGTGCTTATACTAAATTATTGCTTTCATCCATACCTGGAAACCCGCAGAAGTAGGCAATAAATTAAATTGATTGATTTTTAAAACGGCATACCTGGCATACCTGGAAAACCACCACCTGAACCATGTCTGCGACGGCCCATACTTTTCATCATTTTTTTAACCTGAGCGAACTGCTTTAATAATCTTGAGACATTTTCAGTTTTTACGCCGCTGCCTTTCGCTATTCTGGCTTTTCTTGAGGAGTCAATCAGTTCAGGATGATTGCGTTCTCTGGGTGTCATAGAAAGTATAATGGCTTCGGTGTGTTTTAATTCCTTATCGTCCATTTTTACATTTGAAAGTCCCATTTTAGATGCGCCTGGAAGCATTTTTATGATATCTTCCATAGGTCCCATTTTTTTCATTTGTTGCATTTGTTCCAAAAAGTCCTCAAGATTAAAGGTGGCCTTTCTAAACTTTTCTTCAGTTCTTTTGGCTTGTTCTATATCAATGTTTTGTCCGACTTTTTCAACTAAAGATACTACATCACCCATACCAAGTATCCTTGAGGCAATCCTGTCAGGATGAAATAGTTCAAGCTTGTCTGTCTTTTCGCCAGTGCCCATGAACTTAATAGGGACATTGGTAGTATGCTTCATGGAAAGGGCAGCTCCGCCTCTGGCGTCACCGTCTATCTTTGTTAAGATTAAGCCGGTTATGCCGAGGGCTTCGTTAAAATTTTTGGCGACATTGACGGACTCTTGACCTAACATAGAGTCAGCCACAAGAAATATTTCTTTAAAAGGAATAGCTTGTTTCATTTTTTTTAGTTCGTCTATCAGTTCAGTATCTATATGAAGTCTTCCTGCTGTATCAAAAATCACAGCATCAAAAGCTTTTGTTTCCAGTTCTTTATAAGCATTGATTGCTATTTTTACTGCGTCATTATGCGGCTCAGTATAAAAAACTGCATTGACTGTTTTGGCAAGCTTCTCGAGCTGGTCTTTGGCGGCAGGTCTGTAAGTGTCGGCACCTACAAGCATTATTTTATCAAACTTTTTTTCTTGTCTGAAATAATTTGCGAGCTTGGCTGCCGTGGTTGTTTTACCAGAACCCTGTAGTCCTATGAGCAGTATTAAAACCGGTCTATTAGAAATATCTATGCCTGTATTTTTTTCGCCAAGAAAGGAAATCAGTTCGTCATTGACTATTTTTATAAATTGTTGGCCAGGTGATATGGACTTTAAAACCTCTTCGCCTAAGGCCTTTACTTTCACAGCTTCAATGAAGCTCTTTACGACTTTGTAGTTTACATCGGCTTCGAGTAAGGACATGCGAATATCTTTTAAAGCGTCTTCAATATTTTTTTCACTAATGACGCCAGTGCCTTTTATTTTGCGTATGATTTCGTATAATTTGTTTGAAACCGTGTCAAACATTACATAACTCCTTAAGTTGTAGGATTGTTTTTTATTAGACTGCCATTATTTTATTTTGTGCCTTACAATGACAGCAGACCAGTTTATTTTTGTTTAAAAGAAGCTCTTAATTCCTTTATGGCTTTAGTAGGATTGCCTGAGCCAAATATAGCACTGCCAGCAACTACTATATCCACGCCTGCCTGACAGGCCAAATGTGCGTTGCTTTTGTTAATTCCACCGTCTATCTCTATAAGGCAGTTTAAGTGATTTTTATCTATTATGTTCCTTAAATCTATGACTTTTTTTAGCATGGGTTCCATAAACTTTTGTCCGCCAAAACCAGGCTCTACGCTCATAACTAAAACTAAATCAAGTTGGTCAATATATTTGTGAAGCTTTTTTGATGGGGTATTGGGCTTAATTGAAACACCAATTTTTTTACCGCGGTCTTTTACCTGTTTTATCATGGCTTTCATATCTTTAACTGCTTCTAAGTGAACTGTTATGATATCTGAGCCAGCATCCATAAACAAGTCAGCGTATTTGTCAGGGTTAAGTATCATAAGATGTGTGTCAAAGATTATTTTGGTAAGTGGGCGTAGTGGTTTTATTATTTTTGGCCCGAAAGTTATAGCAGGAACAAAATTGCCGTCCATAATATCAAAGTGTATATACTCGGACTTGGCTTTGTTGAGCATGAGTATAGTGTTCTTAATAGCTGAAAAATCTGAGTCAAGTATGGAAGGAGATATCATGACTTTGCGCATTAGTTTTTAAACTCCATTTCTTTGGCGATTTCAGTGCCGTTCCATATCTGAACAAGTGCATCGCCGAGTATTGTAGCATTTATATTTATAGGTTCATTGGGTTGTGCAACTTCATTGTATAAAGTTTCACTACCATTTAAGCTTAATACTTTAATACTGACCAACTGTGGAAGAGTATCAGGATTGGCATATATTATTTTGATTATGCGTTTTTTTAGGGTTGTGTCTGATTGTTTTATGCTGGCTTTTAATGAAATAGGTTTTTTTTCATTTACTATATAACCTGCTGGAGGGTCTTGACTTAATATAGTTCCAGAGGCAAGCTCTTCGTTTGGTTCCACGGAAAGCTTTTCAATCAAAAACTTATTTTTTCGCAGAGAAGAAAAGGCAGCAAAAGCATTTATACCAGTTAAGTCAGGCATTAGAAAATCTTTTTTGCGCTGACCAGAAGAGCGAAGCATATTTACTTTAATTCCAGCAGTTGTTTCTTGTCCTGCGCAAGGAGACTGAGCCATGACGGTGTTTTCTCTATAGCTTGTAGATGCAACCAGAGTGTCGTTTCCGTCTAAAAGAGCATTATTCCTAAGTGTGACTAAGGCAGCAGATTTTTGCTGCATTGTAATATCAGGAATAGAGACTATTTTGGAACCTTTGCTGACAACTAAATAGACTGTTCTTCCTTTTTTTATTTTAGTTTGTGCTGCAATGTCTTGTGAAACTATGCAACCAGTTTCATAAAGAGGGCTGTAAATCTCATCGGCAATTTTTAAATCTATATGCATTCGAGAAGCTTTTTTTTGGGCTTTTTCAGTTTTCATACCTGTAAAATCAGGTACAGATATAACTGAAAGTACAAAAATAATTTTCATTATGGTGGCGGCTGTAATTAACATGAAGATAAAACCTATTACACTTAACTTGAAGATTAAATTGACTTTTTCTTTTTCCATACAATCCCTCTCAAAGATAATTTAGATATGCGTTTATTATAATTAAATATAAGGCTTTTGGCAAGAAATAACTTGCTTCTTGAATAAAAAGTGAAGTATATTAGGCATTATTGTTGAAAAAAAACTTTCATTTTTAGGTCTTAAATGATAATATTTATTGTCATAAAATAAATTATCTGGAGGTAGTAAATGGCACAGGCAAAAAAAGGTGATACTGTAAAAGTCAACTATAAAGGCACACTTGACGACGGAAGCGTTTTTGATACTTCTGAAGGAAGAGAACCTTTGGAATTCAAACTCGGAGAAGGCATGCTCATACCTGCTTTTGAAGCGGCTGTAATAGGGCTAAACCCTGGGGATAAGAAAACGATAAAAATACCTCCAGCAGAGGCCTATGGTTTAAGACAGGATGAAGCGCTGATAGTGGTGCCTTTGTCAGAAATACCAGAGCATATAAAACCAGCGATAGGATTGCAGTTGCAACTTATGGGACCAGACGGACAAGCAGTTTTTGCACAGGTGACTGCTATGACGGAAACCGAAGCCACTCTTGACGGAAACCATCCGCTCGCTGGCAAGGAACTGACATTTGAGATAGAACTTGTGTCTGTAGTTTAAAAAACAAACATAGATTTACCGGAGTGGCATTGTGAATGATAAAGCTATAATTATAAATGCCTCAATTTTTGACGGCAAGTATTTCATTAAAGCCAGTCAAATTAAGTTTGAGGATGGCATTATCAGGGAAATAAGTAATAAGCAAAGTAAAATGCCTACGGGGTATAAAATATACGATTTAAAAAATAAAATAATTAGTCCTGGTTTCATTGATATGCATACGCATGGAGCCGGTGGCATAGATGCTATGGATATTACTTCTCCCAAACAAGTAAAGCTTATGGCAAAGGCATTTGCCAAAACTGGTGTGACCTCATTTCTTCTTGCTTGTTTTTTTGATAAAAAAAATAGTTTTAATGCCACATATTTTGATAATAACAATTCAACAGCTGCTCGCTTTTTGGGACTCTATATGGAAGGTCCGTTTATTAGTACTTTAAAAAAAGGTAGTATTAGTGAAGAATATATTAGTAAGACAAATGCAAATATAAAAAAAATTATGGATGCAATTAACAAAAGTTATGGCACACTTAAAGTAATGACACTGGCACCAGAATTAAAACAAGCTATGGAGGTTTCTAAACTACTTGCGAAAAAGCATGTAATTGCTGCCTTTGGACATAGTGCCGCAGATTATGTTAAAACAAAAAGTGCTTTGAAATCTGGAATACACCATGTGACACATCTATTTAATGCTATGCAAGGATTTCATCATAGAAAGCCAGGTCCTTTTACTGCTATCGTGGAAAACTTAAACACTACGGTTGAGCTCATAGCAGATGGGACACATGTGCACCCTGTAATAATACGGTTTGCCATTAAGTTGCTTGGCATAGAACGAGTAATCTTGATTACGGATTCTACTGCCATGCTGGATTACAAAGCAGGCAAATATTATCTCAAAAAAAGTGGTACTGTTGTGGTGAAGGCAGGTGCAGCATTTCGTGCAGACGGCACACTGTTTGGCAGTTGTACTACACTATTAGATATGGTGAAAAATACGAAAAAATGGTGTGACTTAAATAATGAACAGGTGCTTAGAATGGTAACTTATAATCCTGCCAAATTGCTTGGTTTGAAGAGGGTTGGTAGGATTGCAAAAGGTTGTTTTGCGGACTTTAATGTCTTGGATGAAAATTTAAAACTTTATGAAGTTTTTGTTGGTGGGATTCCAATTAGTCAGGCATAAAATAATTTAGGGAGATACAATGGCGATAATTGATAAGGTAAGAATAATTGCGAAAAAAATTCATGATTCATCAAAAGGTTCGCATGACTGGGAACACACTTCGCGTGTGTATGAACTTGCTGTACATATCGCTCGTAAAGAAAAGGCAGATTTGATAGTGGTAAAATTGGCGGCTTTATTGCACGATATTTCCAGAAGAGCAGAAGATAAAACTGGTGGAAAGATAGATCATGCTTTAGAGGGGGCGAGGCAGGCAGTTGGAATTTTGAAAAGCTTGAAAGTGTCTGATTATATAACAGCAGAAGTGGCACATTGCATAGAAACCCATAGATTTAGAGGCACCAAATTACCTGTGTCAAAAGAAGCTAAGATATTATTTGATGCGGATAAGCTTGATTCCATAGGGGCTGTAGGAATTGGTAGGGCGTTTTTATTTGCCGGAGAGGTTGGGGCAAAGCTTCATAATAAAAGGAAAGATATACTAAAGACCAAGGCATATACGGAAGAAGATACGGCATACAGAGAATATATGGTAAAGTTAAGACATGTCAAAGGTAAGATAATGACAAAAGAAGGCAAAAGGTTGGCTGTGGCAAGGCATGCTTTTATGGAAACATTTTTCGCGAGGCTCGATGGAGAAATAGAAGGAATTAAATAACGATAAAATGGAAAAATTAGGTTTGGCTATATGTTATGCTATACTTACTATAAGGGAAATTTGGAGTGTTTTAATTTAAAAAATAAGAAAGAAATGAAGTGAGGTTTTATGGCACAGGACCATATAAAAGTATTACTCATAGAAGACGACCCTGGAGATGTAAGGCTTATTTGGGAGATTTTATCCGAAATAAGAAGTTCACCTTTTTATTTAAGCGTAGCTGATTCGCTTTTAAAAGGATTAAAAGAAATAGAAAAAGACAAACCTGATATAATCCTTCTTGATTTAAACTTAAGAGATTCTAATGGTATATACACATTAAATAGAGTAAGGGATAAAGCCAAGGTTGTTCCTATAGTAATCATAACTGGTATGGATGACGAAGCTACTGCTATACAAGCTTTAAAAGAAGGGGCTCAGGAATATTTGGTCAAAGGCAGAATCGATTCGGACATGTTGAAAAAGGCCTTGATATATTCCATGGAGCGTTTTTCGCTCGTTTTGGAGATTGAAGAAAAAAGGGTTCGTTTGGAAGAACAAGATAAAATCAAATATAATTATATTCACATGATATTTCACGAGTTAGTCATACCTACGACTGCAATAAAAAATGCTATTAGCTCTATTGAAAATAAAAAAATTGAAAGCAAGCAGGATGAAAATGCTTCGGCTATTTATTTTGCTATGATTAAAAAAAATGTGGATAATATTTCTTTTCTTTTAAATGATTTAATCAATGTCTCTGAAAATGAAGTAGGAACCTTTGGCGTTAATAAAGTACAGCTGGATATGAAAGAACTAATAGAAAATTACTTGATTGAAATAAGTGCTTACGCGTTGGCAAAGCATATTAAAATATCGGTTGAAATACCTAAAGCCCTAAGACAAATAAAAGCAGATGCTCGCAGAATAAAGCAGGCGCTGAACAATTTGATAGTTAATTCTATTAGCTTCTCGGAAATAGGTTCTGCTATTGTGATTTCTGTTAGCGAGACTGATGTACTTGGCTTGAAGGTCCCTGAATATGTCAGGGAGTCATGTTCAGCAGGAAAATTGTTTCAGATTATTTCTGTAAAAGATAGTGGGGCTGGGATAGATTCAAAACGCCTTGTTGAGATATTTGATAATTTCTTTTCTTCCAAAATCAAAATAGTACAAACATCTAAAGGCATAGGCATGGGGCTTGTAATTGCGAAAAATATTGTAAATGCCCATGGTGGTTGTATGTGGGTGGAGTCAAAAGGAAAAGGTAAGGGCTCTGTCTTTAATATAGTAATACCAGAGGAATAATAATTATATAAAGGGGCTTTATGACATACGCGCAAATAATAAAAGAACTCAAATCTCATAAAAATCAAAAAAATATTGAGGGTATGGCGAGGTTTGGAATTTGTTCGGAAAACACACTCGGCGTGTCTATGATAATAATTCGCAAAATGGCAAAGAAATTGAGAGGCGAACATAAGCTCGCCCTTGAGCTTTGGGCATCTGGCATACACGAGGCAAAAATACTTGCCAGTATTATTGATGATCCTGAAAAGGTGACTGAAAAGCAAATGAACTTGTGGGTAAAAGATTTTGATTCGTGGGATGTGTGCGACCAGACCTGTATGAATCTGTTTGGGAAAACTAAATATGCGTACAAAAAAGTATATGAGTGGGCAAAAAGAAAAGAAGAGTTCGTAAGAAGGGCTGCCTTTGCATTGATTGCTGTACTTGCTTGGCATGATGATAAGGCACCTGATGCTGTTTTTATTAAAATGCTACCCTTAATAAAAAAGTATGGAACTGACGACCGCAACTTTGTTAAAAAAGCAGTGAACTGGGCACTTCGACATATAGGTAAAAGAAATATAGCCCTTAATAAATTGGCATTGAAAACAGCAAGAGAAATGGTGATACGCAATACAAAAACCGAGCAATGGATAGCCAAAGATGCTATAAGGGAATTGACTTCAATAAAAATAATAAATAGGATAAGGATAAAAGCTGCAAAATGATAATAATGGCACAAACATTTCAACAAGCGAAACTTCAAGCATCTATCCATTAAGTTTTTAAAAAAAATAACTCTTTAAATACAACTTAAAATGTTGTATATTAGTATCTCGTTTATTTATTGTTTAATATAATGTAGAGTTTGAAAATTCTAATTTGTGAATGGAGATTTCTAATTTGAAGACAAAAGCATTTGGTATATGTCTTGGGGCTTCTACTATAAGTGCGGTAGAGCTTTCAAACAATGACAATAACATTAAAGTTGAGAGAGTTATTAGAAAAGCCCATGATGGTAATCCTAAAGCCATATTTGCCGAAGTGGTCAAAGAACTCTCTACAGGCGATAGTCCAGTTCTTGTAACTGGCAGGCGTTTTAGGGAGTTTGTAAATGTGCCTTCTATTACAGAACCAGAGGCAGTAGAAGAAGCTCTGCAACATTTATCACTAAAAAATCAAAAATATGATGCTGTGGTATCTGCTGGTGGAGAAACCTTCATAGTTTATAGACTTGACCATGAACAAAAGGTATCTGGTATATCAACAGGAAATAAATGCGCTTCAGGAACCGGAGATTTTTTTCTACAACAAATAAAAAGAATGAATATAACTATAGATGAAGCGGTCACAGCTGCATTGGCTGGAGATCCTTATAGTGTTTCTGGTAGATGTTCGGTGTTTTGTAAATCCGATTGCACGCACGCTTTAAATAAAGGCATACCTATATCAAATGTGACTGCAGGACTTTGTGCTATGATTGGCGAAAAAATAACTGAGCTTGTTATGAAAGTTCCGCACAAAAATGTTCTTATCACAGGCGGTACAACTTTAAATAAAGCAGTAATCGCAAGTGTTAAAAAGTTTATAGAAAATGTAACAGTTCCAGAGGAGGCCGCATATTTTGAAGCTCTCGGAGCAGCGGTGGCTTCGTTTTCTAAAGGACAAAAATTATCAGAACAACTTTTTAAAGAAGGGCACTCGGGTTTTCCTTTATTAAAACCACTTAAAGACGCTGAAAAGCTTGTAACTTTTAATAGTTCGAAAAGAGGAACGCTTAAGGCGGGAGATAAATGCGTAATAGGACTTGATGTCGGTTCTACTACAACAAAAGCTGTGCTTATGCGTTTGTCTGATGATAAAATTCTTGCTGATATATATTTGCGAACAAGTGGAAATCCTATAGAGGCCTCGCGTAAATGTTATGAAAGTATTTTAAAAGACATAGGCACAATTCCTGTGAATATAGTAAATATAGGTGTGACAGGTTCTGGCAGACAGATTGCTGGTTTGTATTCTATAACTGATGGTGTCATAAATGAAATTATAGCGCACGCTGCGGCTGCGGTTTATTTTGATCCTGAAGTGGATACAATATTTGAAATAGGCGGACAAGATGCGAAATATACGCACATAACTGCAGGCGTAGCATCGGATTATGCAATGAACGAGGCATGTTCAGCAGGCACTGGTTCCTTTCTTGAAGAAGCAGCTTTTGAATCGCTCGGAGTGGATTATAAAGCAATTGCAGATATGGCTATCACAGCTACAAGGCCACCAAACTTTAATGACCAATGTGCGGCATTTATTTCTTCGGACATAAAAAACGCCAGCCATGAAGGTATTTCAAAAGAAGATATACTTGCAGGGCTTGTGTATTCAATATGTTTTAACTATGTGAATAGGGTAAAAGGACACAGACCTGTCGGCAATAAAGTGTTTATGCAAGGCGGTGTTTGTTATAATAAAGCAGTTCCGCTTGCTATGGCAGCCATTACAGGTAAGCAGATTATAGTACCACCAGACCCAGGACTTATGGGCGCTTTTGGTGTTGCTTTGGAAGTCAAAAAAAGGTTGAACTTAGAACTGCTTGAAGAAGGCAATTATGATTTAAAGAAAATGATAGATAGACAGATAATAAATGAAAAACCATTTGTGTGTTTGGGTGGTAAGGAAAAATGCGACAGAAAATGTTTGATAAACATGATAAGGATAGAAGGCAAAGTTTATCCTTTCGGTGGTGCGTGTAATAAATATTACAATCAAAGATATAATATAAATGTAGATGCGGCAAAATTGGATTATGTGGAAGTCAGAAGCAAGCTGGTATTTGAAAAATTTGCACCAGTCCTGCCTATCAATACAAAAGCACCTGTCATAGGAATAAATAAATCTTTTATAGTCCTTCAAATGTTTCCACTTTACTATAATTTTTTCGCTAACTTAGGTTGTAAGGTAATTCTTTCAAAAGATAATATAGAAACAGCAGCACACTTGCATACAACCTCTTTTTGTTATCCTGCACAAGTTTCTATAGGTATGTTTGAGGACTTGCTCAGAAAAAATCCTGATTATATATTTATGCCCCATGTAGAAGAAATGCATGTGGCAAATACAAAAACCAGAAAAGAGTTTTCTGCCACTTGTATATTTACACAAGGCGAAGCATTTTTTATGAAGCAGGTATTTAAGGGTAGAGACCTTGAAAGGAAAATGCTTGCCCCAACACTTAATTTTTCAAATGGGGTAGAGGCGGAGAAAAAAGCTTTTGTAGAACTCGGAATTAAAATAGGATTTAAAGCTGAAGTTGCGGCAGAAGCTTTTGATAAAGCTAATGCTGTGCAAAATGAGTTTTATAAAGAAAAGAAAAAAGTAGGAAAGCAGTTCTTGCAGGAATTGCATAGTCATCCTGATAAAATAGCAGTAGTACTTTTAGGGGCTCCGCATCACGCTTTCAACGAAGACACAAATAAAGGTGTGCCAAGAAAATTGACTTCAAGAGGTTTTGCCGTCATCCCTTTTGATATGCTTCCAGTAGAGGATGAAGTATTGGAAACACCACACGATGATTATCTTCACTGGGAAATAGGACAAAAACTAATAAGCGCTTCACAAATAGTGAAGAAAGATAGCCAGCTATATGGTCTTTATGTAACTAATTTCTTATGTGCTATAGATTCTCTTATGGTTACTTATTTCAGGCGCATAATGAACAACAAACCTTCCTTAACACTTGAGTTAGACGGTCACACAGCGGATGCTGGCATAGATACCAGAGTAGAAGCTTTTATAGATGTTGTGAAAAATTATATAGAGGTTATGAAAAAGAAACAGCATATAAGTAGTAATGGTTTTGTGCCAGCAAAAATGTTAATAGAAAATACAGGAATGTTTTTTGTGGATTCTAAAGGTATAAAAACAAAGATTACAGACCCATCTGTCAAAGTGATAATGCCTTCCATGAATGATTTATCCACAGAGTTTATCGCTGCCGCTTTTAGAAAAGCAGGAGTGAAAGCCGAGGCGATGGATGTATCTGATTCTGAAACATTGAAAATAGGTAGGAGTGTAACCACAGGTAAAGAATGTCTTCCTATGGTATTGACGGTTGGCACAATGCTAAAATATATAGAAAGCAAAAGAGATAAAAATGAAAAGCTTATCGTGTTTCAGCCACGCGCTGCGGGTTATTGTCGCTTGGGACAGTATCATGTATTTATGAATATGTTAATTAGAGAAAAGAAAATTGAAAATGTAGCAGTGATATCTTTGGCAAATGAAGAACGCTATACCGGCTTTGGCCCATCACTTATGATAAATGCCTGGAAAGGTATGGTCGCGGCGGATATGTTAGATGATATCAGAAACACGCTTTGGACTATTGCTAAAGATGTAAAAGCAGCGGAAGTAATTTTTAATGAAGAACGCAAAAAAGTGATAGCAGCCATAGAAGGTTCGTCTGATAAAGATATATATAAACAGTTGAGAAAAACTGTTGCCGTATTTAAAAAAATACCATTAACAATGAAACTCCATGAAGCACCTACGGTGTCGGTCATGGGAGAAATATTTGTTCGCAGAGATGCTTTTTCAAATAAAAATATAGCAAAACGACTTGCAGAAAAAGGATTTATAGCCAGAACTGCGCATTTGTCAGAGTGGTTATATTATTTGACATATATGATTAATAATAAGCTTCACATACCAGAATATACTATGCTCGGTTGGATTGAGTTTCTTATAACTGATATGACGCAGAAGTTTATAGAACTGAAAATAAAAAAGATTTTGGCAAAGTCAGGGCTCTGCGAAGTAGAAGCAGTGGATATAGATGATATAGTGAAATACTCCGAACATATATTGCCAAAATCTTTAAAAGGCGAACCAGGAATGATTGTAGGAGTGACTATGAGAGATGTATTTAATAAATATGCAGGTATAGTAAATATAGGTCCATTTTCTTGTATGCCAGTGCGTTACACTGAAGCAATTGCTGCAAACAATTTGGATTTTAAAAGTCAAAAGGAAGCATATGCACAGGCAGGTGTTAAGCTAAAACAGAAAGGGTATAATGATAATGATAGAATGCCGTTTCTGACTATAGAAGCCGATGGAAATCCGTATCCGCAATTGCTGGAAGCCAGATTTGAAAGTTTTTGTTTACAAGCAGGGCGTGTGGCGGAAAAACAAGGAAAAAAAAGTTTAGTAGGGAAAGCTTAATTCATTATACGCTTTGACAAAATACAACTCCGCATATATAATAATCAACTATGAGAACATTTTTAATTGTTTTATTAGTTATCACAGGTATGTCAGCTTGTTCTAAAATGTCTCCGCCTACTACTGCTTCTATATCATCTTATGCTCAAGCCACAGCCACACCTAATATGAAAGCTTGGTCGCAAGGCGAACGCTTTTGCAATTTTCCAGCGAGAGCATTTCATGCAGCATATAATCTCAATGAACATTTTTATGTAGTGGCAGGTAGAAATATAAGTGGAAGCGCTTCGGATATTTGGTGGACAATAGATTGTGAAAACTGGGTTACTGCTTCGGCTAAAGTGGATTTTCTACCGCGTGAAGAATTTGGCAATACAGTTTTTAATAATAAAATGTGGGTAATTGCAGGAATAAATAATAATAAATATTTAAGCGATGTATGGTGTTCATCAGATGGAGTTGTTTGGACTACTGCTACGGCGACAGCAGGTTTTGGTGAGAGGGCAGGTTTAAGTGCGTTGGTATTTAATGGCGATTTGATTGTATCAGCAGGAACAAATGGAAAAAAAGCATTTAATGATATATGGTCTTCAAAGGATGGCAGTAGTTGGACGAAGTTAAAAGAAGATAATGATAAAGGTTTTTCACAAAGGACAGGACATAAATTACTGGCGTTTGCAGGGAAGCTCTGGGTTATAGGTGGAAAAAAAGATGAGCAAACATATTATTCAGATGTGTGGTCGTCTGCGAATGGAATTGACTGGGAAATAGCGACACTTAATGCTGGTTTTACTGGCAGGTCTGATTTTGCAGCTATTACTTATAAAGATCGTATTTGGGTGATAGGTGGTACTGGTTTGAAAGGCGTGCAAAATAATGAAATTTGGTGGACTATAAATGGCTATTCTTGGCTTTCAACAACTGCAAAGGCAGAGTTTGGAGCAAGATCGGGACTTGTTGCTACAGAATATAAAAATAAAGTTTATCTTACTGGTGGTATGGCAGGAGAAAAGTTATATAGAGATATGTGGACATCCCAATGAAAATAAAATCATTAATTAAAGTAATTGCTTTAGCCACCTTATTTATTTATTTTGCTGGTTGCGGATTGATATACTATCACAATCCTGAAAAAGCCAGAAGTGTAGCAAATGAATTTTTAAGTATTTTGTATTCTGAAAAAAACACAGATAAGGCCTATGCCATGACAAATCAATTTTATAAAGATCATTTTGGAAAGCAAGAGCTTGAAAAAACCACAGAGTTTTTCTTTAAAAAGTTTGGAAAGTTTGAAGGAACAAGGGCGACTGAATATTTTACTGAAGGTGGCTCAAAAGAATTAATTGTGTTTTATACTGCTGTAAGTGAAAATGCAATCACTTATCAAAAAGTTGTTTTATATGATGAAGGCAAAGACGGTTATAAAGTGTCAGGACTTTTTGTGTCAGATGTGCCATATACTGGTTATAGACTTATAAAGAAATACGAGGACTAAAGGACAAAGGGAGAACGATATGTACACGGAATGGAAACCTGAGATGTCGGTAGGTATAGGTGTGATAGATGTACAACATAGAAAAATGGTTCGCAATATAAATGAAATTTCTGAGGCAGTGGATGTCTTGAAATCTAATGATGAAATAATAGCGGCAATTGGACTTTTTGAAACATATTCGCATGAGCATTTTAAAACAGAAGAAGATTATATGGCAATTTACAGGTATCCGGAATATCTCTTACACCAAAAAGATCACATTCGTATTTTAGATGATATGAAGTTGGTTAAAGAAAAATTTAAGTTAGGACAGATAAGTGCAAAAGAAGTTCATGAAGAAAGTCGTAAAGTTGCTGATTGGTTTGAAGGGCATATGAAAAACATAGATAGTAAAATGGCAACATTTCTAAGAGGGAAAGTAAGATAATATTTTATAAATCCAATACGAGTTATTGAAATGAGGGGCAATGAGTTTAAAATTTGGAACTTATGAATTTGAAGGACCTTATCAGTCCACAAGACAAATGTTTGAAAAAGCAGGAGTATATATAGTTTTATGCAAGGATATAAAAATAGATGCGAGATACTACCTTTTGGATGTACAAGAATCTGATAAAGTTAGGACTCATGCTACTACGAGCCCCAATGTTGTATGTTGGACTAAGGGCTGTCATGGGATAGGAACTATAGCAGTGGCAGTTTGTTATATGGAAAAAGAGACAAAGGAAGAACGCGCAAAAGCAGTCAAATATCTCAGGGATTTATACGATGTTCCGTGCAAGTAGTTGTTTGAATAAATAAGAGTAGCTTCCTTAATATAGGAGCATTAATTCAAAGGTCCGGCGTTTTAAAGCCGGACTTTTTTGTTTTGTGTTTATAATTCAAATAATCATTTCGAGAATTCCTCTTTAATAATTAATAATTAGTTGACATAACCTTTTTAACCAGTATAATAACACCAAAGTAGTAGGATTATAGAAAATTGATATTTAAAAGGGGTATTAGAATGAGAAAAATCATTTGTGTCGCGGCTTTGGCGAGTTTGTTTTTTGTATTATTGCTTTCTGGTTGTGCGAAAAGTACGCCTACAGCTTCTGCCCCAGAGCCAGTTGATTATGCGGCTCTGGTATCAGTTCCTGGCGGTACATTTTTACAGTCAGACGGGACTAATAGTTTTACTCATATAATCTCTGCTTTTAAAATGGGAAAGTATCAAGTGACATATGATTTGTGGTTCACTGTATATCATTGGGCAATTACTCATGGATATAATTTTCAAAATGCTGGTACTGAGGGTAATGACGGTATTGTAGGAGCTGATACTACTGTTGAAAAGTACGAACCAGTCACAATAATTAACTGGCGAGATGCCATAGTTTGGTGCAATGCGTTTAGCGAAAAAAGTTCATTAGCACCTTGTTATTATTATGCAAGTGCTGTAATTAGAGATTCGAGAAGTTCTAATTCAACAGCTTGTGATGGGGTTATTTGCGTATGGGAAAATAACGGATATAGATTGCCATCAGAGGGCGAGTGGCAATATGCTGCAAGTTATATAGGCGGATTAACTTGGACACCTTATAATTATGCCAGCGGAGCAATAGCAGACACGACAGATAATACAGAGACTGGTCGTGTGGCTTGGTATATTATAAACTCAGGTGGACATACTAATAATGTTGGTAGTAAGGACGCTAATGCTCTTGGTATTTATGATATGTCTGGAAATGTGTGGGAGTTTTGCTGGGATTGGTATGGTACATATCCAACAGGAACAATAACAAATTATAGAGGTCTTGTGAGTGGCACCTTGCGCACTCTGAGAGGCGGCGATTTCATGAATACTATATCATATTTACAACTGGGACACCGCGCATTCCCCGGACCGTCTCTTGCGCTCGCCTACTATGGTTTCCGTTTTGCGAGGACTTACTAATAAAAAAAAATCTTGAGGAGAAAAAATGAAAAAAATTAGTTTGTTTTTTGTTTTAGCAAGTGTTGTATTTTTTGTATTATTTTCAGGATGTTCCAAGACTTCTGTAACAGCGATAGCCACTGCGGCTCCAACCGATTATGCGGCGTTTGTGTCTGTTCCTGCTGGAACATTTACTCAGACAGATACCATCGCACATAGTTTTGTTCATACAATTTCTGCTTTTAAAATTGGAAAATATGAAGTGACTTATGACTTGTGGTACACGGTTAAAACTTGGGCTACAAGTAATGGGTATGTTTTTGCCAATGCTGGTATGGAAGGATATGATGGAGTGAGAGCATCAGGCGCTGCACCAACTACGGCTGCAAAAAATCAAGTGAA
>JBAXIL010000025.1:0-25424 GCA_037138355.1 bacterium | reverse complement strand
TCTCCAGCAGGATTAAAATAGGTGTCTTCGTTATTGATAAGAAGCGGAAGTGTCAACGATAGTCCAAAATCCATAGGTATTTCGCCAAGTAAACTTAAACCAAGATTGATACCGATAGCATTACTAAACTCATTGACATATATATTTTTATCAGTTGAAACAGGATCTTCAGTTGGGTTTTGAACCTGTTTATCAAGATACTGTTGGTAAGTGATGCCTACTCCAATTGACATCGTGTCAGATAGGTTGCGCCCATAAATAATTCCTGAGTTTGTGTTGTTGACAATGTTGCTGTAGATGTTGTTGTTGGTGTAAAGACCGACCACTCCACCAAGTAAATCCAGATTAACATAGGAAGTAAGGTCTCCACCGGCGTACTCAAATACAGCGAGCTTTGGGTATTGTAAAATTGTTGCTGGAAAAATATTTACATTGGCTGCATCTGAAACCATCCAAGAGTCAGGTGCATAAAATGGTTCGCTGTTAAGTCCGAGACCTTCAAGGCGTACTCCTGATGACCCTGACATATATGCCATTGTCATACTTGCGAAAAGAACAAGAGCTGCAAAAACCACTAAAACTTTTTTCATTTTTTTTCTCCTAATTTTTTATTTTAAATTACCACTTAAAGTTTAAAGCAATCTTTGAAGCCCAAGGAGTTGTGTTGTCTCCGTAAGCACCTTTACCTGTAATAAACTCTGGTCCGCTTAAGATAAGATCTTTATTGACAAGGAAGTCAATTGAGAATGCAGAGACTTCAAAAGTAGCACCGAAGTTTACATTGAGGTCGTTTGTGTTAGATTGGGTGTAGGTATCGCCTGAACTTGTGATTTTTCCATCTGCGTTTTTATAAAAGTTTTTATATGTATCATTGTTCCACATTGCTTTTCTTGCACCAGCTCTTAGCGTCCAGTTATCATTTATTTTAGTTTCTGCTCCTATGATAAGAGGTACATTAATCCATAAGCCGTCGTAATATTCAGTTGAGTCAGTTTTTATTTGAATAGTTTTGTCATAGCCATTTGCCCAATAATTATTGGTGAAAGCCATTTCGAGCTGAGTTCCAGCAAAGATTGTTGTTTTATCTAACTTTATTGTTTTTACTGTACCGAGCTGAACCATGATACTCTGATAATAGTTTGTACGATACCAATCATAACTAAGTGCTCCTGTACTCGTAAAATGCTGACTAATATCTTCATATTTATCTGTATATAATTGAACTCCAAGACCTACAGCCATATCTCCAAGAGTTGCTTTACCACGGAGTTTGGCTTGAATACCAGAATCTTTTGTCAGTTCAAGCACTGTTTTAACGCCAGCAGTATCAAAATAGGTGTCTTCATTATTTACAAGAAGAGGTATTGCTACTGATAAACCAAAATCCATAGGTATGTCACCAAGTAAACTTAAACCAAGGTTAATACCGATGGCATTACTAAACTCATTGACATATATATCTTTGTTATTTGAAACAGGAACTTCTGTTGAGTTCTCTACTTGTTTGTCAAGATACTGTTGGTAAGTGACACCGACTGCAATTGACATAATGTCAGATAGGTTGCGCCCATAAAGTACACCTGAGTTTACACTGTTTTCAAGAAGGTAAATATTGGTATTGGTGTTTGTGTAAAGACCAAGCACTCCACCAAATAATTTCATATTGACATAGGAATTAAGATCGCTTCCATTATATTCAAAAACAGCAAGCTTTGGGTATTTTAATATTGTTGCAGGGAAAAGATTTACATTAGAAGCATCTGAAATCATCCAAGAGTTAGGACCGAAATAAATGCCAGGACCATCAACAAAATCACTATTTAGTCCAAGACCTTCAATTCTTGTTTCTGAAGCCATTGCCATACTTGCAAAAAGTGAAAGCACTGCTAAGACAACTAAAATTTTTTTCATTCTCATACCCCCTAAAGTTATTATAATTATGAATATATACTATTTTATTTATCTTTGTATTTTCGCCAGTTACTAAAAACTAAAATTTTTGTGTAAATTTATGAGCCCGGCTAGTGGTTAACTATATATTCTTATTTTCTTAACTTAAACTTAACAAATTACCTGTTAATAGTCAAGTAAAAAATTACATATACCTAATTTGAGATTTAAATAGGCAGTTATAGGTAATTTGAATTATGGTTGATGAAACTATTCTTTCAAATATAGGATATTACAATATGAGCATTGAGTCGCCATAAGAAAACAATCTATATTTATCATTTATTGCGGATTTATAGGCGGCCTTAATATTTTCTAAACCGGCAAAGGCAGATACCAATGCCAATAGAGAAGTTTTTGGAAGATGAAAGTTCGTAATTAGGTGGTTTACTATCTTAAACTCATAGCCGGGGTATATATATATAGAAGTAGCTCCCTTTTGGGCTGTTAATTCCCTTTTGTTTTGGTAGGCTGATTCAAGCACTCTCATAGAAGTAGTTCCTACGGCTATTACTTTATTACCTGATTTTATTGCAGTATTTATGATTTTGGCAGAAGTTTCGGTGATTTCGTAGTTTTCGGAGTGCATTTTGTGCTGTCTTATGTCCTGGGTTTCTATTGATTCAAATGTTCCAAGGCCTACATGTAGGGTTACTGGGGCTATTTTAATATCTTTTTCTTTAAGTGCTGCTAATAAGGAAGGTGTAAAATGAAGTCCGGCAGTTGGAGCTGCCACTGCACCTTGATTTAAAGCATAAACGGTTTGATATCTCTCGCGATGTTTTTTATTACGAATCTCTTCCTTTATATAAGGAGGTAAAGGCATAGAACCTGCCAACCATAATTTTTTAATAAGTTCTTCAGGTGCGAAATTAAACTCTGCTTCTACCAACTTCCCTTTTTTCTTTTTGACTTTAAGTTTTATGTCTTCTGAAAAAAGTACAAACTCTCCTTCTTTGACTCTACGGGAGTTTTTCATGAGAACATCCCAGACATTAGCATGCAGATTATCTAAAATCAGTATGCTAATTGCAGAACCATTTTTTTCTGTCTTCCCTTCGAGGTTAGCTGGAATTACTTTCGTGTCATTGACTACAAGACAATCACCAGGATTTATATAATCTATTATCGAAGAAAATGTCGAGTGTGTTATATTGCCGGTCTGCTTATCTAAAATCATTAATTTAGATGCTGCCCTATCAGCAAGCGGCGTCTGTGCTATAAGCTCTTTAGGAAATATGTAATCATAATTTTCAAGTTTAAAAATTTCATCGCGCATTTTATTTCTCCTTTTGTTTAATAATAACGCAGGTAAGTAAATAGGGCAAGTCTTTTTAACTTGAAGAATAAAGTCGGTCGTGTCATAATCCGTATATGGCAGATATAAAAATGATTAAAAATTACCTAAGTATGTCGGATGGACAATTAGGCACAGATGAAATCGCAGGAAAGTTTGCTTTATACTTAGAACTTTTAAAAGAATGGAATGAAAAGTTTAATCTCACTTCTATAACCGATGATAGGGAAGTAATAATAAAACATTTCTTAGATTCTATCATGTTAGTCAAGTCAAACAAATGTAAGTCGTGGCAAACAATGGTAGACATAGGTACTGGGGCAGGTTTTCCAGGTCTTCCTCTGGCTATAATATATCCAGAAAAGCAAATTTTCTTAAGTGATGCCAATGGAAAGAAAATATCCTTTCTCAAACAGGTGAGAGAAACACTCGGATTGAAGAATATAACAATACTTAAAGGCAGATCTGAGGAAATCAGTCAAAGCAGACAACTTCGTGAAACCTTTGATTTAGCTGTTATGAGAGCTTTGGCGGCTTTTTCTGTAGCGCTTGAGCTATCAGTAGGGTTGGTAAAACAAGGCGGACAGGTCGTATACTATGCAAGTGCAAAGCAGGCAACAGAGATAACAAAAGATATGAAGTGTTTAAATGATTTAGGATGCGAACTGGGCGACATATATGATTATGTATTGCCAGAAGATATGGGAAATCATTCATTAGTCACTGTGAATAAACTGTGGAAAACACCTTTCAAATATCCAAGACTATTTGGAACCATAAAGAAAAAGCCCTTATAAAAACAGTTTTAGGGGTTATGGTACTTATAATATATTTTTAAACTTCTAATTGTATATGTTAATTACTTTTTTAGTTATTAGACAAAACAAACTATTACAAAATGTTCCATGTGGAACAATGTAGTTTGAAAACAAAAAAATTATTCGTCGGAATGTAAATGTTCCACGTAGAACAATAGAACTTAAAAAGAAGATAATATAGGTGTTTGGTTTATATAATATCAAGTGATTTTAAACAGCTATTTGTACGCATATCTATTGGTTAAATTAGCAGTTGAAAACTGTGCAAACTTGTTTTAAAGTATAGTAATTAATAAATAGGAGATTATATGTATATAAAAAGAATGGAACTTAAGAATTTTAGGAACTATGATACTTTAAAGCTCACATTGACACCTGGAATTAATGTTTTCTTTGGGGAAAATGGTACAGGTAAGACAAATATACTGGAAGCTATATACTGGACTGCTATGGGAAGGTCTTTTAGAACGGCTGAAGACACCATAATGGTTAAGCAGGGCAGGGAAAACGCACAGGTGAGCATAGATGCGGTAGATAATGATATAGAAAAGACCTTTATGATAGATTATGATCCTATAAATAGAAAAAAATCCCTTAAAGTAAACGGAACTAAGCTTGCTAAGGTATCTATGATAGTAGGTATGATACCTGTAGTGCTATTTTCTCCAGAAAACATTATGATTGTAAAGGGAGAACCAGCACTTAGACGCCGCTTTCTTGATGATTTGTTATCCCAGATAGATAATGAGTATTTTATGACGCTTATGAAGTATAATAAAGAGGTTTCACATCGTAACTATCTGCTTAAAGGTATTAGGGAAGGTAGAATCAAGCGAGAAAATCTGGATGTTTGGAACAATATGGTTATGGATAATGGTATTAAGCTATTATTAGCGCGTTATGCGGCAGTAGAAGAACTTAATACAATACTTAAAAAGGAACTTACAGAAGGAAAGTTTGATGTTAAGCTTACTTATATATCTAAAAATTATACTTCAGGCACACCTGAAGAGCTAAAAGCTTGTTATACTGAGTTTTTTAAAGCAAAAATAGAAGATGAGATAGCCAGAAGCATAACCCTCATAGGTCCACATAGGGATGATATAGAAATATCATATAATAATCAAGCTGCTAAGAGCTATGCTTCAGAAGGACAACAGAGAATCACTACTATACTAATGAAGTTGGCGGAAGGTCTTTTGATTAAAAGAAAAAGGGGAAGTTATCCTGTAGTTCTGTTAGATGATTTCTCATCCGAGCTTGATGAACCAAATAGAGGTTTTATAGGAAAAACATTCTCGTTGTTTAAGCAGATATTGATTACGACTACATATAAAGAAAATCTTAGGGGTTTTGAAGCGGCAAAAGAGTTTAAAATACATGAGGGTAAAGTAAAGTAGACCAAGTTAGTTAAAACTAACAAAGTCAGTAAAGCATAGTTTTAGTAGTGTAAGTGGTAAAAAGGTTTAGAAAAAAGAAAAATTAGAAAGAAAAGGAAAAGTCATCAATATGAAAACAAAACAAATGTTTACAAAGAAAAAAAATAATATAAAATATTTATATTGCTGAAATGAAACCTTTTGATTGTGATTTTTGCCATAAAAAAATAAAAAGTCAAGAGGCCATAGTCCGCTGGCACTATGAAAAAACAGAAAAAGCAGTAGAAAACTTTCAGATAGTGCATAACTTAATGCTTTGTAATTTTAAAGGTCCAAAAGATTATTTTAATAGATCCTTAGAGCTTGAATATGTTTTTAAAAATATGCCAGAGTTTCTCACTTATATCAAAAGATTGAAAGTAAGCGAGAAAGAACTGAAAAAATTTGTGCAATTGATAGAAAAAGACAGGTCGTATATCAGAAGATTTAATACTGACAAAAACGAAGTCAAAAAACTGATTATAAGACTTGAGGGTTTGGGATAAAAAAATTGCTTTACTATAAATTTTAAGGTTGGAGCGATCAAACATAAAGGTAGGACAAAATGGAATGTAAGGAAGTTAGAAAAAAACTTAAAGAATATGCTTCACATGAGATTCATGTGGAAGAAGAACTATTGGCTATGGATAAACATATAGAGACATGTCTGATTTGTAAGCGTGAATTGCTTTTGTGGCAAGATGTGATGTCTAAACAGAAAGAAAATCAGCGTTTGAATTCTCTTCTTGAAGGCGGTTTTAGAAGCAGAGTTAAGTATCGTATGGGTAAAATAAACTCAGATAGCGCTTTGCCGCCTGCTGCGAGAAGAATACTGTCCATGCAAAAAGCATTCACAAGCGTGACAGGCAGGTTAGTCATGCAGATTGCGCTTCTTTTGCTTGGTGTCTTATATCTCGTCTTTATTTTGAAAAAGGGAGCAAATATAATTTCTTTGGCTCTTATAATAATAGGTTTTGGAACTCTATTTTTTTTGGTTATAAAAAAGAAGAAATAGTTACAGATAACCGCAATGATTGACAAACAGCCATTAGAGTGTTTAAATGGCATATATTAAGTATAGATAGTGATAGAGGGTTATATGGGTGGAAAAAAACTTTGGAGAGGCAGATGAAAAAAAAGTTTTTGTTAGTTTTTGTTTTATTTATAGCATCTACTGCCTTTGCAGCCACAGGTCAAGATAATACACAAATAAACAATAATGTAGCAATTAATCAAAATATAGTAGCACCAGTAAGCAGCGCCCTATCACTGACAGAAAAATACTATAGATATGGGGATGTGCTTTTCAATAAAGCCGATTATACAAATGCTGTCAAATATTTTTATGCTGTGACAAAAGCTGAACCAAAAAATGTTAAAGCATGGAAAAAAATGGCATTTTGTTACTACAAGCTCAATAATCACAATTATGCTTATCGCGTTTTCAAAATTGTATTAAAATATGATAGCAAAGACAAAGATGCTTTGGAGTTCATGGATTACTATAAAAACATAATAGAGAAAAGAACTTCTGTAAAGGTGGTAAGAGAGCCTTTTGATTCTATTTGGCGCGCAGCTATTTTGCCGAGCTGGGGGCAGTTTTACAATAATCAAATAGCAAAGGGCTTTATAGATGGAAGCATTTTCATAGTTGCTGCGAGTCTTGCTATATATAATGTTAATGATGAAAAGACAAAATATGAAAAGTATTCAAGGACAAATGAAAATCAAGATATAGCATATACACAAGCAAAGGAATCGTGGACCTCAGCTTTGATGTGGGGAATAATAGCAGGTGTGGTTTATGCTGGTGGCATAGTAGATGCTGGCTTAAACTATAATTGTGATGAAGTAAGGTTAGCAAACATAGAAATAAAAGATAATGCTGTGTTTGTGAAGGTGAGCTACGCATGGTAAACATAAAAAACACACTTTTAATTATTATTATTGCGGTTGTATTTTCTGGGTGTACGGCTTTGAATAAAACCAATCCTACGGACCCTTCGGGAACTAATTACATAGGAATGCACTATCTCGGTGTTATTGGTGAATTTTCAAAGCTTGATGATTTTGAAGTTAATGGAACTATAATATGGTGCGTGGACAGTCAAAATAAAAAAATTTACAAATATGATATTAGTGGTAATCTTGATTACACTCTCTCAGATCCAAGATTCGTAGCACCTACAGGAATTTGTTCTAATGGAACTTATATTTTTGCGGCAGACAATAAAATAATAAAATATAATGCTTCATATGTTTCAAATGTGGCCGAAGTACAGCTACCTGATTATTCTTCTACTTATAATTTTATAAAATGCGCGGTATCAGCTACATATCTATACGCTGCTACGGATACTACGGTTATTGTATTTGATATAGCCGCTAATAGTATTACAGCACTATCAAAAGGTGGGTTTATTAGTATTTCAGAAATTAAATATAATTCTGATACTAATGATGTGGCTATTGCTGATTCTGGAACAAAAAAAATTACAATTTGCGACCTGAATTTGGGGTATAAGCGTGAAATAGCTTTTATTGAAGAAATAAAAGGTTTTGGAATAAAAGGTAATAATCTTTATGTGCCAACAGGGACAGGCGTACAACAGTATAATTATAATACTGGTGTGTTCATAAAAACATTTGCTAATTTTGGAGAAGGTGCTGGAAAGATAATAGCTCCTGCTATTTGTGATATATATGGGGATTATGTGTTATTTGGAGTAGGCAATACAATAAAATATTTCGGACCTTAAACAAATAAAATATAAAAAGATATGGTAGGAAAAATGAGCGCACATCGTTTTTTTGTCAATAAAATAACAGACCATAAAGCAAGCATACAAGGTGATGATTTTGAGCATGCCATAAAAGTGCTTCGGTTAAAAGAAGGAAATGAAATAGTAATTTTCAACTATGAGCACGGAGAACACAAAGCCATAATAAAATTGATTGATTTGAATGAAAGAACTATGGAAGTTATGGCCGTAGAAATGATAAGGGCGAGAGAAAAAAAAGCTTCAAAAATTACTGCTATAGTAGCTCTTATAAAAAAAGATAAAATGGAAATGACGCTTGAAAAATTAACGGAGCTTGGTATAGACAGAATAATACCACTGATTACAAATAGAACAGTCATAAAAATAAAAGATGAAGGTAAAAAAGAAAAACGCTGGGAAGCCATTATATATGCTGCAGTAAAACAGTGCGGTAGATTATCCACTCCACAATTAATGACAGTAGTGGATGGTGTGAAAAATATAAATATAGAAGAAGGCACAACAAAGTTTTTTATATATGAAAAAGAAGATAAACATTTTTTAATAGACGAAGCCGTAAAGCTTACACCTGGGGCTGATGCGTGTTTTATTATAGGCCCTGAAGGTGGGTTTGATGCGAAAGAAGCAGAAGAAATAATAAAAAAAGGTTTTATGCCTGTTTCTATAGGAGACACTATACTACGCGCGGAAACAGCATCAATAGCAGCTGGGACCGTTTTAGTACAGGCATTAAGGAAAAGCACTTGGAAAAATTAAAACAAAAGTTTTTATCAGCTATTGCCAAACATAAGCTTGAGGCTGATATATATATAGAAGAAAATAAAAAAATAGAAATTTCTGCTAATGATAATACGATAGACAAAGTAGTGGAAGCCGATTCTTTCGGTGTGGGCATAAGGGTTTTTAAAGATTCTAAAATGGGTTTTGGATTTACAACGCTTAAAGATGCAAATATGGTAGATAAACTTATTGATAAGGTAGTAGCCGCTATATATATAGAAGGCTTTGCTGGATATAAACCAGAACCACAGCATAAAGTAGAAGATATTATAATCTCAGATTTGAATTTTGACAAGATAACCATAAATCAGCGTAAAAAAAGGGCACTTGATATAGAAGCAGCTGTGATTTCAGCAGATTCGAGAGTAAAATATGCCAGAGATACTACCTGTGTGGATCAAAAAATGCAAATACACTACTTAAACACCTCTGGTGCTTCCTATATATATGGTAAGACATATTCATACGCATTTACAACAGCAATTGCTTCTGATAAAGGTTTAGATGAAGCGGTGGATGCTATGGAAGGCAATACTATATGGGATAAAATAGAATCACAGGCATTAGGAGCGTATGCCGGAAAAAGTGCGGCAGCCCTGCTAAATGGCGAAACAGTAAAGTCAGGAACATATAATTTAATAATACCTCCACATGTGGCTTGTGAGTTTTTGCAGGTAATTGCACCTATGTTTTCTGCGGCGAATTTGCGTAAAGGTAAGACACTGCTTGCAGGTTTTAAACAAGGTGACCATATAGGACCTGCTTTTTTAAACATAATGGATAATGCTTTGTTAAATAATAGTCCAGGCAGCTTTCCTGTGGATGGTGAAGGGGTAAAAGCACAGGCAAAGCATATGATAAAGGAAGGAAAATTCAATTCGTTTATTTATGATAAGCTAAGTGCGGCTCACTACAATATAAAAAGTACAGGAAATGGGTTGAGGCAGTCATATAAAAATATACCTGAAGCAGGTTGTTCTAATTTTTATATAGAAGTAGGAAAACAAATAACACAGGAGCTCTTAAAAAAAGAAAAAGGTATATATGTGAACTCTATGATGGGGCTTCATATGACAGACACAGTTTCTGGAAATTTTTCTCTCGGTATTAATGGATGGCTTTTTGAAAATGGTGAGAAAAAACAGGCAGTAAAAGAAGTACTGATAACAGGAAATGTAAAAAACTTTCTTTCAAACATATCGGCTATAGGAAATGATTTTAAATATTATTTAAATTTTGGTTCTCCGACATTAGTCGTGAAGGATATGACACTTGCTGGTAAGTGATATAATTAATTATAAAAATGTAAATAGGGAGTTGTATGAAAAAAATGAAAATTAATAAAAAAGTGCAAACAGGAATTATAGGATTTCCTTTAGCTCATACACTTTCGCCGGCTATGCATAATAATTCTTTCAACAAATTTAAAATGAATTGGGAATATAAGGTTTTTGAAATAAAAACTGAGTCGGTAAGAGATTTTATGTGGAAGCTCAGGAAAACAGGCATAAAAGGTATTAATGTCACAATCCCGCACAAACAATTTGTTATGCAGTTTATGGATAAATTAGACAAAGCCGCAGAGTCCATAGGGGCAGTCAATACAGTAGTAAATAATAATGGTGAAATAATAGGTTACAACACTGACTATATAGGTTTCATAGAGTCCTTAAAGAAAAATAAAGTAAACTTGATAAATAAAAAAGTGGTAATGATAGGTGCGGGTGGGGCAGCACATGGTATAGGATACGCACTGAAAAGTTTTAAGCTAAAGGAATTATATATTTATAATATAGATTTGCCTATGATAGATGGTTTGGTAAAACAATTGAACTTAAAAAAAGTAGTGACAGGCGATATAATCAAAACAGAAAAAAAAGATGAGATTATGGCAGCAGCAGATTTTATTATCAATTGTACTTCGGTTGGCATGCATGGAAAAGATGTGCCTTACAAAATAGATAAATTAAAAAAAGGTGTCGTTGTTTATGATTTGATTTATAATCCTGCCAAAACACCTTTCTTAATAAACGCGGAAGAAAAAGGTGCAAAAATTATTAATGGCTTGGATATGCTCATCTATCAGGGCATAGAAGCTTTCTTCTTGTGGACAGAAAAAAGACCTCCTTATGATATGGTAAAAAAAGCTGTGGAGCTATTTTTAAAAAAGAAAAAATAAAGTAAGGTAAAGCAACTTAAGCTGCAAGTAAATCCAAACATTATTTACTTCAAAAATAATTAAAAATACTTCTTGACAAATAGTATACATATTGTATAATTAGGTTATGAAAAAACATACACTCAATGCGAGAGAAACAGAAACATTAAAACAGATAAGAAACTGGCTTATGGCAAAAGGCTACTCGCCGTCTGTGAGAGATTTGACGGCGGCTTTGGGTTATAAGTCACCCAGATCCATTTCGGTTCTCTTAGAACAGCTTATCGAAAAGGGCTCTGTAAAGAGGGATAAGAAAGGAAATATACAGCTCATCAATAATTTTGATGGCGACGAGAGCAGAGTTAGTACTATTGACATACCTTTGGTCGGCGATGTGGCTTGTGGGTCTCCGGTTTTTGCTGAAGAAAACATTATAGACACTATACCAGTGGATTTAAGGCTGGCAAAAGCACCGTATCGCTATTTTTTCCTTGCTGCTAAAGGCGATTCTATGAATTTAAAGGGAATCAATGAAGGGGATTTACTACTGATAAGACAGCAAAATACGGCTAAAGAAGGCGATATTGTAGTAGCCCTTATTAATGATGAAGCTACGGTTAAAGAGTTTCATAGGGCTAAGGGTGTAATTCTTCTAAAACCTCATTCAAAAAATGTAAAACACAGACCAATCATTGTAACATCAGATTTCATAATACAGGGGATAGTGACATCTGTTATCCCGTCTTAAATAATAAAATTTAAAAACATAGGGAGAGTAAAATGAGTGAAGACAGGAAAAAGGCTTTGGAACTTGCAATACAGCAAATCGAGAAACAGTTTGGGAAAGGTTCAATCATGAAACTTGGAAAAGCACAGGCTACCAGAGTGGAAACAATTACCACAGGCGCGCTTTCACTTGACCTTGCACTTGGCGGCGGAATACCTCGTGGTAGAATAATAGAAATCTTCGGGCCAGAATCTTCAGGTAAATCAACTCTTGCTATGTCTATAGTAGCGAAGTGTCAGCAGAACGGCGGAAACGCGGCTTATGTGGATGCTGAAAATGCTATGGATGTAGATTATGCAAAAAAAGTTGGTATCGATGTTGACAATCTTCTTATTTCTCAGCCAGATACAGGAGAGCAGGGTTTGGATATCGTGGACACGCTGGTTAGAAGTGGAGCCGTAGATGTTATAGTTGTTGATTCGGTTGCGGCACTTGTTCCTAAGGCAGAAATCGAAGGCGAAATGGGCGATTCACATATGGGACTTCAAGCAAGACTTATGTCTCAGGCAATGAGAAAACTCACAGCCATAATTAGCAAATCAAAAACAATAGTAATATTTATTAATCAGATAAGAGAAAAAATCGGAGTTATGTTTGGAAATCCAGAAGTCACACCAGGCGGACGCGCACTGAAGTTTTATTCTTCAGTCAGAATAGATATAAGAAGAGTAGAGGCAATTAAAAAAGGAGAAGTCGTAGTAGGCAACAGGGTAAGAGGAAAAATAGTAAAAAATAAAGTTGCACCACCTTTTAGGGAAGCTATTTTTGAAATAATTTTTGGAAGAGGAATAGTACCTGAATCAGCTGTTATTGATGTGGCAGTGGATAATGGTGTAATAGAAAAATCAGGAACTTGGTATAACTATGAGGGAATAAAAATAGGACAGGGGAAAGATTCTGCTGTCACTTATCTCACAGAAAATCCTAAGGTATTAGCGGAAATAGATAAAAAAACAAGGGAAAAATACTTTTCAAAAGAAGTGGGCGCCATAAAGCCAGAAGGCGAACCAGAGGATCCAGGAGAAATGCCAGAAACAGAAGAAGATGAAGAAGTTAAAGATACTAAAGAAACATCTGCTGTAGAAGTAAAAGAAACAAAAAAACATGGCAAAAAAAAATAAAATAGAAAAAACCCCTGTTTTATAGTAAAATAGAGATGTATTATTATGGCCGCCGTAGTAATACGGCGGCTTTAATTTTTTGTAAGAGTACAAATATATCAATAAAAGGGGTGTTTTATGAAAAAAATAATCAAATTTGTTGTAATTTTTATTGTGGTTATAATAATCCTTATAACCGCTGTTTTAGCTTCTGTACCTTTATGGTTACCTGCTGAAAAAATAAAAAATATGCTGGTTGAAGAAATAACAAGGATCACAGGTAGAGAGGCCTCTATAGAAAAACTTCAATATAATATATTTAAAGGTATAGAACTTACAAATTTTGTTTTAAAAGAATCAAAGAAAAATGAGAAAAGTGATTTTGTAAAAGATAATGAAATAATAATTCAATATAACTTATTGGCTATCATTAGTGGTAATCTAATAATAAGCAAGTTTGAACTAAACTCTCCTTATGTAAAAATCATAAAAGAAAAAAATGGGGCTTTTAATTTTTCGGATATCATGGAAAATATGCAGAAAAAAAATCCAAATAAAGTTGCTGAAAAAAAAGCTAATGTAGTGAATCAAGAAGGCAGTGTGGAAATAAAGAAAAACAAATCATTTATTAAAAATATAAAAGTAACAGGTGTGGTTGTGAAGAATGGTAACTTTATATATGAAGATTATTCAAAACCAACAAAAATGTCAGTCAAAATTCAAGACTTTGATTTTTCTGTAGATGATGCTGTATGGAGTGTTGTAAAACCAATAGATATGAAGTTGAGTTGTAATATCTTATATAATGAATATAAGATACCAATCATAGCAAAAGCATCTGTTAAAACCGATTTAGGAAAAAAAGAAGCTGATATTAGCTTAAAGTCAGTATTGATAGGTAAGATAAACTCAAGTGGTACAATTCATATAAGTAATTTTTCAAACATAAAAGGTAAAATAGATTCAAATGCCACTGTCGCTCAAATGTTGGAACTTCTGCCACCTGAGACTGCGAAAAAAATGCAGGATATAAATACGGTAATGACTATAAACAATACCGCTAATTTTTCTTTCATAGCTAATAAACTTGCCTTTGATAATATCACCTCATGCGAAAAAGGAAGTGTGTTATACAAAGATAAAAAAGTAGTAGAAAACTTTGGTGGAAGCCTCAAAGTAGATACAGATTACAATATGACAGGCGATATTAGTATGTTGTTAACTGGTAATGAAGTCAAAATGAAAATTAAAGGAACTAGGATAAATCAAATGACTGGCGGAAAAATAACAATGAATTTGACTTCTCCGAAATTGGCTTTGGAATATATGCTTGCTATGTTTCCAAAAAAGCTAACTGGAACAGCCTTAGCAAAGCAGAGCAAATTACAGGAAGGTAAAACTGAAAACAAACAGATAACAGCACCGGATATGTACATAAATATGGAGGCAGGTTCAGTTTATTATAAGGAAATGACATTTGGAAAGACCACGGCAAATATCAGGTTTATTAAAGGAAAGTTTGATTTAGAAGCGCTAATGAATGCTTACGAAGGAAACATTAAACTAAATGTGAAGGCAGACCTAAATAAACAGTCATATAATGTTGATACAAATGTGAATAATGTGAAAATTCAAAAGTTTATCAATGATTCTATAGCTGTTATGCCGAGAAAAGCTACAGATAAGACAAATTTGTTAGATGGTTTGAAAAATAAAGTCTTTGGCAATCTGAATATGACAAGTAATTTTAATGGTGCAACATTTAAAAATATACCGCAGACAATAAATGGTAAAGGAAATATAAAATTAACCGACGGAAAGCTATCGTCTTTGGAAATAGGTAAAGATTTAGCGGACAAGCTCGGTGCTGACTTCTTGGGAAAGGATATACCTTTTCAATATTTGTTATCTGATTTTGATATGGCAAAAGGAAAAATAAATGTGAGAAGGTTGCAGATATATAATGGTGTAAAAGCAAATGAAGGTGATATGCGAATAAATGCTGCAGGATGGGCAACCATGGATATGGCTTTGTATTTCAAGGTCAATATGGATTTTTCTCCAAAAATTAGTAAAGATATAGAAAATCAAGTTGCCAGATCATTAAGTATAAAAGATGCAAGCTTTGCGTATAATAAAGATGGTTGGTTACCTTTTGATTTTATTGTAGCTGGCACCTTAACTGATAAAAATTATGATTATAATCAGCCAAGAATGATTGAAAACATAAAAAGAAATATAGGTAAAAAAGTAGAAACTGAAGGTAAAAAATATTTAGAAGATAAAGCAAAAAATCTAATGAAAAATATATTTGGCAAATGAAAAATATCACTATATTTTGTTTAGTAATACTGATTGTTCAGGGTTGTACTACTGCCCAAGTGAAACTGGGAACAAGAGGTAGCTCTACTATAGAAGTTAATGATGAAGCATTAAAAGCAACTGGCACTTTAGGAACAGTGGATATGATTTTAGCTGGAGATGTTATGTTAGGAAGAAGACTTGAACCTTTGATAGAAAAGAGTGGTGTAAATTATCCATTTACGGGTATCGCAGACAGCATAAAAAAATATCCTATAATCTTTTGTAATCTTGAGGCACCATTTATTTATGAAAATAATATAAACACATTGAAAAAGAACGGTAATAAAACCATATACCTTTATGCTGAAGAAAGTATAGCTAAAGGATTTAAGGTTGCAGGATTTAATGTTTTATCTTTGGCAAACAATCACGCACTTGACTATGGACAAGATGGAGTAATACAGACTATGGAAATCCTTGACCGTCAGGGTATTAAGTATGGTGGGATAAAAATAGGTGATTTGAGTTTACCGAATGAACCAATAATTATTGATTACAATGGAGTCAAAGTTGGATTTTTATGTTACTCAAGAGTTTCAGGGAAAAACTCTGCGTCAAGTTTTACAAAATATGGAACTATACCTGGCACTTATAAAGTAATCAAAAGAGATGTTAAAAATGCAAGGCCAAAAGTTGACATACTTATAGTTTATATGCATTGGGGAATTGAAGGAAGAGAAGTTCAGAAAAGGCAGAGAACATTAGGCCACGGGATAATAAATTTAGGTGTAGATATGGTTATAGGTTCTCACACACATATTTTTCAGGATATTGAAAAATATAATGGACATTATATTTTTTATGGGCTTGGAAATTTTATTTTTGATATGAGAGATGATCAAAGCAAGTCCAGTGCTTTTGTAAAAGTTAAAGTAGAGAATAAAAAAATTAAAGAAGTCAAAATAGAGCCTGTATATTTGCAGGACTTTAGACCTGAAATTATGACTGATAAAGCAGAAATTGAAAAATTTTTAGATACTATAAAGCTTAACAATGTAAAACTTGAGGAAATATATCCTTTAATCAAGTAACCGATGTTTAGACACTATTGAACAATCACTAATAATGGATATAAATCAAATTAGCTTAAATTGTGGATATAAGTGTTTTTGAAGTCAAAAATAGCTAAATATATGGGGTTATTGTGATGTTTGACTAAATATAGTAATTTGGTGGGCCCAGAAGGACTTGAACCTTCGGCCAACAGATTATGAGTCTGCTGCTCTAACCGACTGAGCTATGGGCCCACGCTGTGGACAGATATCAATTATATTTTGATTAGGAAATTTGTCAAGAGATTTTTAAGAAGGTTTTATTTTATGCTTAGGAGGGAATAAATGCTTACACCAAAAGAAAAGAAAGAAATTCTTGTTTTAGCCAGGCAAGCCATGGAATCTTATGTAACCAATGGCATCATAAAAAAATATATAACTGATAATAAAAATCTAAAACAGCAGGCAGGAGCCTTTGTGTCCTTGCATAAAAACAAACAATTAAGAGGCTGTATAGGAATGATAGAATCAAACAAACCTTTATATGAAACTATAATTGAAATGGCTATGGAAGCTTCTTCAAGTGACCCAAGATTTGAACCAGTAAAGGTGGAGGAACTAAAAGATATAGTTTTGGAGGTATCGGTTTTATTTCCCAAAAAAAAGATAAAAAATCTGGATGAAATAAAACTGGGAGTACATGGGGTTATAGTTAAACGCGGTTTTGCCAGTGGCGTATTTCTTCCACAGGTAGCCGTGGAGACAGGGTGGTCCAAAGAGCAGTTTATGGAAAACTTATGTGAGGGAAAGGCCTGCTTACCAGCTGATGCTTATAAGGACAAAGAAACTGAAATATATATTTTTGAAGCGCAGGTATTTAGTGAAAAGGAAATAAAATAATGGAAATAAGAGAAATTTTTGACAGAGAAAAAATAAAAGCTTTTTTACTGGAAGACCCATATCAACATTTATATGAGATAGGAAATCTTAATGAAAAACTTTTTACTCGGTCAAAATGGTTTTGTGCTTTAGAAAATAATGAAATAAAAGCCGTGGCTATGGTACACATAGCACAAGCCAGTGATGATAATTTTCTGTTTTTATTGGAAAATAAAAACACAAAAGAAGCTGCTATCCTTTTGAGTGAAATAAAAGCAAAACTTCCAAATGCTTTTAATGCCCATTTGATAAGTGAAACTGCGGCTTTGTTAAAACCAGAATATGAGATAAGCAATTTAGTTAAATATAATAAAATGAAGATAATAGGAAATATTATGGTTGATAAAGCTATTAAGTATTCGGAGTATACATATAGAGTAAATAAAAATGATTTTGAAGTAATAAATGATTTTTTAAGAAGTATAAATCCATTGGCATTTTTTGTACCTGCAATGCTTGAAACTGGAAAGTATTTTATTATAAGGAAAAATTCAGATTTAATTGCCATGGCTGGTGTACACTTTTATTCAAAAGAAATAGGTATAGCAGTCATTGGTAATGTAGCAACTGCTCCTGAATATAGAGGTATGGGTTATGGTAGTTCTGTAACAGCGAGCTTGCTTATGGATTTGTGGAAAGATGTCAGCTATATCGGCTTGAATGTGCTTTCTGATAATATTCCAGCCATAAAAGTGTATGAAAAATTAGGGTTTTATTATTATTCAACACATGAAGAAATTAAAGCAAATAAAATAATATAGATATATTTAACATACGCTACTTTTAAAAAATTATTTAGTTAGCGTAGGTACTACTGCTGGTGGTGGTACTTCGACTTTAATTTGTTTTATTAATTTAATTTTATCTATAGGCCAGTAAACAAGAACTGCTTGCCCTCTGATTTTATTTATTGGTAATGCTCCAAAAAATCTGCTGTCATATGACTCGTCCCTATTGTCGCCCATCATAAAGAGCGTTCCTTGAGCGACGGTTATAGGACCGAAATTATCTCTTGGTTGGTAATAGGCTGGAAATATCCTCATATCTTTATGTACAATATATGGCTCGTCCATTTTTTTGCCATTAATATATAGTGCTTTATCTTTTACCTGAATAGTATCTCCAGGAAGACCCATACAGCGCTTTATCCACATGGAGTTTGTTTTCTCGGTAGGGTCACGAAAAATAACTACATCCCCGCGTTTTGGTTTATTAAAATCAAAATACATTTTCTGATCCATGGGATTATAAAGACCATAAGCAAACTTAATAGCCATAGGATGTTCGCCTACCATTAGAGTATTTTCCATAGATGGTGTAGGTATAGCAAATGCCTGTATAACAAAAATACGCAGAATTGTTGCTATAATCATGGCTTCAAAAGCAGGTTCTACCCAATCACGAACCACATGTTTCTTATCAAGCTTAAAAACAAATGCCACAAGAATTTCACCTATAATTAGCAAAACAAAAAGGCTCCAATAAATAATCTCCATCCAATCAATGTATTTCATATGAACTCCTTTAATTTTGAGGGTTTAAGTATAGCAACCCAAATGTTTAATAACAAAGGAAGTATACTACAAAAACAAAAAAAAGATAATATATTTTTATTCCTTGACGGAGTTCTTTTTACTGATAAAATTATATAAAAGAGGTGTATATGAAAATATGCGTGTTTTGTTCCTCATCTGATGAGGTAGCTAAAAAATACTTTGCTGCGGCTAATAGCTTAGGTAAAGAAATGGTAAAAAACGGATATGATCTCGTCTATGGTGGTGCAGATAGGGGATTAATGCGGGAAATAGCAGTTGCTGTAATAAAAGCAGGTGGCCGTGTTACCGGAGTAATGCCAAAGGCCTTACATAATTATGGAATTTCCAAAGAAGATTTAAATGAGCTTATAATAACAAAAGATTTACGCAGTAGAAAAACAATTATGGAAAAAAAATCTGGTGCTTTTATTTTTTTACCAGGTGGGATAGGAACTCTTGAAGAGGTTATGGAAATACTTACGCTAAAACAATTACACTATCATAATAAACCTTTGGTCTTTTTAAATACAGGCGGCTTCTACAATAAACTTATGTTGATATTTAAAATGTTTGAAAAAGAAAAATTTATTAATAAAGAATTATATAAAATGTTTTATGTGGCAAAAGATGAGAAGGAAGCTATTAAATATATAAAAAGTTATAAGGCACATAAATCTGGAAGTAAATGGTTTTGAGCTAATCATGAATGTAAAAAAAATTGTTCATGTGGATATGGATGCTTTTTATGCATCTGTTGAACAACGAGACAATCCAAAATTAAAGGGAAGACCTGTAATAGTAGGTGGTACAGTGCAAGAAAGAGGTGTAGTGGCTGCGTGTTCTTATGAAGCCAGAAAGTTCGGTGTACACTCAGCTATGTCAACAGTAAGAGCCCTTGCCTTATGTCCAGAAGCGGTCCTGCTTCGTCCTGATTTTAAAAAATACGAGGAAGCTTCTTCTATAATAAGAAAAATATTTCATGAATATACAAATCTTGTAGAGCCACTGTCTTTAGATGAGGCGTATCTGGATGTTACTGATAATTATATGGAAATTAAATCTGCAACTGTAATTGCCAGAGAGATAAAGAAAAAGATATTTGCACAGACAGGACTTACTGCTTCGGCTGGAGTTTCGTACTGCAAATTTCTTGCAAAGATTGCATCTGGTTATAAAAAACCAGATGGTTTGACTATAGTGACTCCGGAGAGGGCGCTTGATTTTATTGCCAAGCTGCCTATAGGAGATTTTCATGGAGTGGGAAAGGTAACGGAAAAAAATATGCATGCCATAAATATTAAAACAGGGGCAGATTTAAGGAAAAAAACTTTACAGGAACTTGAAGATAATTTTGGAAAAGCCGGTGCATGGTTTTATAATTTAGCACGAGGTATAGATGATTCTTTAGTAGAACCTAACTGGATTAGAAAATCAGTTGGAAGAGAAACTACATTTGCAAAAGACAGTAATGATTTAGCAGAATTAAAAGATATACTGGAGCAATTATGTTTTGAAGTGGAAACAGACATGAAAAGAGAAGGCATAAAAGGAAAGACCATAACTTTAAAAGTAAAATATTTTGATTTTAAACAAATAACCCGTAGTATTACAATTGACAAACAAATACAAGCAGGTGCAACAATTAATAAATATATACAGGAGCTCTTTAAAAAGACAGAGGCAGGTATAAAAAAAATACGATTACTTGGAGTTTCTATGCATGGTTTTGAAGAAACAAAAAAAAAGTAGGACAAATGAGGCTTAGATTTTAGTCACTTAAGCGGCAAGAAAAAAAATGATTGAAAAAACATAAAAGGAGAAAACATTGAAACATTCAGAGTATTTTAATGGAAAGGTTCAAAGTCTCAGTATTAATACAACTGAAGGATATGCCACAGTAGGGGTCATGGAAAGCGGCAATTATACTTTTTCAACGGCTAAGGAAGAAACTATGGTAATAACAGCAGGTATATTGAAAGCGAAACTTCCTGGGAAAGATTTTGTCACATATAATAAGGGAGCAAGTTTTATTGTTGCAGCAAACCTGTCTTTTGGTGTTGAGGCAGTTGGAGAAGTTGCCTATATTTGTTACTATAAATAAGAACTTCAGGTTGAGATTGTATACAATAGTGTTAATGTGATAAAAAAACGATTAAATAGTATAAAACATTCAGTTTTATAAAGGTTTTATTAAATTGACAAAGCAATAAATAGAGTATAATATTACACAATAGATTTTCAAATCAATAAATAGGGTATGTATATAAATGTTGTTTTTTATAATTGAAACAGCGTTCCCTATATATAGATTTGTATTTTCAAAAATATCATGACTTTTAATGTTAAGGCAAAAGCCTCACGAAAAGTCAGAAGGAGCATTGGTAAATGGAGTCAGTACAATTTAAAGAAGGAGAAGCTATTAATCACATTTTTGAAGGACTTGATTCAGAGATAAAAGCAAATGTGCTTGGGGCAATTGAATTTTTTGGAAAAGAAAAATCAGATAGTGGAAATAAGATTGATGATGTGGTAAAGGTTAATAAATTAAGAAATGCTTATAATACTCTTGTAAGTGCAATCATAAATGAAAAAATGAATAATATGAATAAATATCAGGAACTTTTTATGTGTACTGGAGCCATAGGCGATTTCGTAGAAATAAATGGAAATAAAATAGTGCTTATGGATTCTAAAGTTTATGAACAACTTTTTGCGGATTTTTGGAATAAAGATACATCCAGCGCGGCTTCAGGTGCAGTTTATTCAGTTACAGAAAAAATGAAAGCAATAGCAGAGGGTAAGATAGAACTGATAGACACTTCGGGGAAAAGAAAATCTAAAAAAACAGAAACTAAAGTTGATCCAAAAAAACTTAAAGCAAGCTTAGAATGGAAAAAAAATGATAGTCTGAAAATTGGTGCCAACCTTGTTAGAATGCTGGGTTCATATATGGACAAGATACAGCAGCTGGACCAGATAAAGTTAAAAGCATTTAAAAATAATTTTGACGCTTTAAATACATATTTTGGAATTTTGAGTAAAGGAAGCAAACTTACTCCTGAAGAAATTAAAATGAAAGATATGTTGGCTTTTAGATCGGATATGATAGCAAAAATGCTTGCCGATTTTACAAAATTATATTCAGAAACATTCACTCGCTCAGCAGAGTGTGTGGACTCCATAAAAGAAAAGATAGATGATATAAAGTTAAAAGAAATTGAAATAGAAAAGGCCTTGACGGTAGTGACTGCTGAAGAAAATAGTGCAGTTGACTCATATAATGCGGAACATACGGATATAATAAAAAGAGATGTGAGTATAATAAATAGTTTTATAGTAAGTGCCTCTGAAAAATCAGCAAACAGAGTTCCATACTCTGGTGCAAGAATACTGCTTAATTCGCAGATACCAGATCTTGAAAAAGCAAATGATTCATATTTTTGCACACCAAAAAATGTAATTACTTCTCTTGATAAAATACTTGGTATACATACAAATGCATTTCCAAAAGATGAAGACGGAAATTTTATTATCCCTCCGATACTTATAGAACCAATAAGAAATTATGTGGACTTTTTGGAGGACCGTTTTATTATGGGTTTTGTTACAGGGGAGCCAGGAAAAAAAGGTGCAAAAGTTTCTTTTTCACCAGTAGATTTTCAGGTTATGAAAGCCATAGGAATGTATCTTGCAAAGGATCCTATATATGATTATCGTGGAGAGATAAATGAAGGAACTTTTATGGGTGACTATACTGGCAAAGTGGAAAAAACAGCACAAGTAAAATGGACAGGTCAGGATAAAAAAATGAATATGGTTATGTCTTCAGAGCTTGTGGATGCAGCTTCCCGCGATGATGCCGTGACTAATTATATGGACTTTGTGTTTAATTGCTTAAATGGTCTCGGGCCACCGCCAAAAATGTCAAAACGCCGTATAAATATATTGCTTAGGTATGCAACTATATATAATATAGAAAATAATGTCAGGTTATTATTACAATATGTAGCACAATCAGAACCTTTAGAAGTACGCGATACAATAATGAAATATACAAATAGAAGTACAGATGCAGGCAGGGAAATGGTAAAAAAGATAATTAAAGAAGATTCGATTGTTCAAAGGGTTCTTGGGAATAATCCAGATTTGGTATGTGCAAAAATTTTTGCATAATTTTATTGGTAATTTTGTTTTAGGAGGATAAAAACTATGGCAAAAAAAAGGTTTTTATTTATAGTTGTTATTATGTTGTTAATCCCTTTTGCCATATTTTCTGGAAATATTACGGCTGTTTCAGGAATTACATATAGTCCAGCTTCACCTGTGCTCGGAGGAACTTTACAGGTGAATTGGGATTATACGATAGATTCTAAATTTAATAATCCACACTACGAGATAATTATTTCCACTTCTTCTACTTTACGAGATGCAGGCAGTGTGGGACAGTGGGTGGTAATAGACGAAACATGTGCTTCTCCTGCTTCGCCGGCTACTGCATATGTTAGAGGTGGTTGCGCTTTAGGTCCAGGTATTCCAATAGGCACACCTGCTTCGTCTGCTGTTTTTAATCTTCCTGCTGATTTGATTCCTGGAGTGTTATATTATGTCATTGTTGGTATGAGAGATTATAACTGTTATTTACAGCCAGGCGTTCAGGTAAGCGCACAAAATTATGCAACATTTACTTTACCACTTCCTGCAGCAGCGGCATCAATTACTAAAACAGTAGAAGGCACAAATACGGCCGCTGGATATAATATAATGTACACAATAAATTATTCTGTGGTGAATACCAATAGTTTTGTAATTACAGATCCACTACCTCCAGAAGTAGATTTTTTAAAAGCATATAACGGTGGCACACTTGTAGGAAGTGACGTGGTTTTTAATCTTGGTTCAATTACTGCTCCTGTTAAAGGCTCTGTCACTTGGATGGGAACAGTTAAAGCAGGAGTTCTTGATGGAACAGTTATTACAAATCAAGCATCGTATTCTTCAACTGAGTTAGGAACAGTGGCAGGCAATAGCGTGACTATGACAACGGGACCGAATACTTTATTTAATGTTACCAAAACGGCAATGCCTTCAACAGTTAATGTGGGTGATACTATCACATATACTATGTCAATAACTAATGATGGTTATACTGCAGAAGATTATACTGCCTTTGATGCAGCAGCAGATATTACTAACTGGACTCAAGAAGTTCCAGGTGGTACATGGACGGTTGGAGGTGGAATTTTAACAGGAACAACTTCAATGGGGACCTGGCCGAAACTTATAAAAAATACACCGGCGCTTCATGATGGTATTTTCACTGCTGATATGTATGTGCCTGCTATAAATGGACCTGGAGATGCTGTTTTAGTATTTAATTTTATTGATGCGCAAAATATGTATCATGCCAGGTTTCAGGCTGATGCTCATCAGATTTGTTTTGATAGGGTGGCTGGAGGTACTTGGACACAATTACTATGTGTAAATGATGCTTCAATAGTTTATGATACTTGGTTCACAATGAAGGTTGAAGTAAGAGGGAATAACTTTAAATTAAAAGTTTGGAAAAGAGGAAATGTTGAGCCTGCAACTTGGCCAATAAATTTAAATGATAATACTGCATCGCTTGCTGTTCCAGGTAGAATTGGATTTCAAACAAATGAAGTGGAAGACAGATTTGATAATTTGAAAATATTCGGTCCAGGTCCTGCTATGAATAGTCGTGTATATGACACCCTTCCTAATTGTACTACTTATGTGGGTTGTGATACTTGTACTTATGATACGATAAATAAAATTGTTCGTTGGGATTTTCCTGGACGGCTTGACAATGTTCAGACGAATCGCTCCTTTTGGGTGACAGCAGATGCTTGTGCCAGTGGGACAAGCATACATAATACAAGCTCAATAGATTCTGATGAGAGTCAACCTCCAAAGCTTTCTAATGATGCAACAGTAGTTGTAATAGGCGCGTCACCAACTAATACTCCTGTAATTACTAATACTTCTACAAATACACCAACAAACACTTATACTTATACAAATACTAATACTTCAACAAATACTGCTTCACCAACGCAGACAAGTACAAACACTTTTACGCCAACAGTTACTCGTACAATGACATCAACAAGTACGAACACCGTAACAGACACGAGTACTATGACAGTTACGCAAACTATAACACCAACATTGACACTCACGCCACCTGCTTTAGTTTTGACACCTATTACAAATTATCCGAATCCTTTTCCTGACACAACGCATATTGTATTTTATATATCTGTTGCTTCAGAAGTTTCTATAAGATTTTATACCATATCAGGTGAGTTTGTTGGGTCAACCACTAAGGTGGCTTGTCCTGCAGGAAAAAATGAAATATTATGGAATGGACTTAATAAAGATGGAAAAAAACTCGCTTCGGGAGTTTATATATATAAGATTAAAGCATCATCAGGAGATGCAGAACAAAAAGCTTTAAGTAGATTGGCTATATTAAGATAAAT